>JAGVKR010000712.1 GCA_020050375.1 Planctomycetales bacterium | reverse complement strand
CAACCGACGAAAGCCCCGCCCGCTGAGCCGGTTTCGAGTCGTCCAGGTGATTCCGCGCTGCCGGCTTCCGAGACCGAGCTTGGCCTCGGCGAGCAACTGCTGCGTCTCCAGCAGGAGCGGCGGCAACTGCAGATCGAGCGGACTCGGTTAGCCGAAGAGCTGCAGCGTCTGCGCGTTTGCCGTTCGGTTTCGACGGCTACTGCGAACCACCTCGAACGCCAGAAAGCACCGTCATCGCGGTGGCCGAAGGGGGCGAATCTGCGGTTGCTGATCGCGCCGGGTCGGGCGGGAGCCGCGGAACTGGCCGAATTGCTTGACGAGCTGGCGCGTCTCGACCGACGGTTGCGCGGCCAGGGGCTGGGGTTCACGGCAGGGGAATGCCGCTTGCAGAGCTCCAACCGAGTTGAGGCTGAAACGCCGGGGCAGAGCTCAGAGGCCATTATCGAGGTCTTCATCGTTCGCTCCGCGGCGCACAACGCGGCCGATCCCGCTGCGCATATGCAATCGTGGGAACAGCTCCGCAGCTCGTTGGGGATGGCCCTGCCGCTCGGTTCGGGGTTGGCCGACTTCTTTTCATTGGGAGAATCGGCTCCAACGAACCACGATGTGCGGCACGCCGTGAACGACGCCCTGAAGATCTCGGCGAAGTCTCAGAGCCAGCAGCGTCCCGATGCGTCGTCCCCCGCCTCGGCGGTCTTGCTCGACGGAGTGGCGCAGCAGATTCGAGCCGTGCAGGAACTATTGATGCGGTTGACCCGCGAGGCGGGTCTGCGTGTGGAGCTGACGATCGCCACAGGGGACGATCACATCGCCGGTGAGAAGCGGGAAGATGCCGGACGGACGAGACTTCGCCGTCGCTGGTGGAAGCTCGCGCTGGCCGCCGCCGTGCTGGGGAGCCTTTCCGCCGGCGCCTGGTGGTGGGAGGCGTTGCAGCCGCTCTTGGGAATTGTGGTCCCTTAATTGGGCTCCTCGATCCTGCCCTTGGGACAGATCGCGCGAATCTTTCGAATGGACAAACAGTCGCACGCAACCGGTGTGTTGGCTTCAGCCGACACGATTCGACAGCTCGTGTGGACTGAAGTCCACACGACAAAGTTTCACACGCTCGGATCACAACAGCGGTGCGATGGGGTGCCCCTGATAAATGCGGAAGGGTCGCCCTTCCGTATCGTGGAACTCCCGATCGGGCCCGATCCCCAGTTGCGAGAAGATCGTCGCCGCGAGATCGGCCGGCGTGTAGCCCTCCGAAACCGGAACCCCACCGTGTGCGTCCGATTTGCCGATCGCGAGGCCGGGAGTGATCCCCGCGCCGGCGAAAAAGCAGGGAAAGATGTCGCCCCAATGGTGCCTTCCGGCAGTGAACGGGACCCCGGCGGCATTCAGCCCGCCCGCGGCGATCGGCGAAATCATCGGCGTGCGCCCCATCTCGCCACACATCACGATCAACGTTTCGTCCAGAAGGCCCCGGTCGCGGAGATCGTCGAGGAAACCGCTGAGACAGTGATCGATCGATGGCAGCAACTTTCCCTTCAGATCGCGGAAGGCGTTTTGGTGCGTGTCCCAGCCGCGAAGGTTTATCTGCACCATTCGCACCCCGGCTTCCACGAGGCGCCGCGCGACGAGAAAGGCCTGTCCCCATTCTTCGCGGCCGTACTGGTCGCGCATCGCAGCCGATTCCTGAGAGATGTCAAACGGGTTGTTCTTCCCGCGTTGCGAGACGATCAAGTCAAGAGCCTGCCGCTGGAAGGCGTCATACTTCTCGACCCCGCCTGTGCTGTCGAGATCACGGCGGACCCGATCGAGCGATTGCAGCAACTCGGCGCGGTTGGAGACCCGCTCCAGCGCGGCACCCAGGCTGGTTCCCAGGTCGGGAAGAGAAAAATCGGGGTTGCGGCAGCTCGTGTTGTCGTACCATGACTTCGGCAGCTTTCCCGGCTGGCGCTCGGGATCGTCCGGCTGGTCATGACTGAAGCAGTTCGGGCACGAACCGGCCGCATCCGGCGCGCGGCACACAGGAGCCAGGTTCACCCTCCAGCGCGAGAAGCGCGGACCGAGCATTCCCGGGCCCGTCCCCGGCACCATCACGTCTCCATTGGGGCTGGCGCGAGGGATTTCGATCACCGGCGGAAATCGTCGCTCGTCCTGCGGTGGCAGGGCATACGCCAGCATCGACCCGATCGAGGGCCACTCCAGCGGGCGTTTCTTCTGGATCGCGATCGAGTTGGTGTTCTCGCCGGGAGGCAGCGCGCACATCCCGGTGTTGATCATATACTGCGACGCGCTGTGCTCGTTGCGGAACTGCCTGTCCGCCGGATGGTGCATCGTTCGCACGATCGAAAACCGATCGGCCCGTTGGGCCAGCTTCGGCAGATGCTCGCAGACGATGAGATCCGGGTTCTTCGTCTGAATCACGCCATATTCGCCGCGGACCCGATCCGAGGCTTCGGGTTTGGGATCGAACGTTTCGTGCTGCGACGGTCCCCCCGCCTGAAAGATGAAGACGATCGATTTCGCTCGAGCCGTCCCACCACTGGCGGCCATCGCTTCGAGCCGCAGCAGATCGCCGAGGCCGGTCCCCAGCAGTGACATGCCGCCGACCTGCAACAGCTCGCGGCGGCCGATCTGCGGATGATCGGCAGGCCGGCAACCGATGCGATAGCTCGATTCACGCATCAAAAACTCTCCGCGTTGTTGTGGGCGGGAAAGGGGGGCACACCGGTTTCGCTCTTGAGCATCAAACCCTGATCTTATCAGCATCATCGACAGGGTCAATTGGATTCCGGCGACCGAATGTTTAGGATTCCGAAGACTCTGCACCGAATTGAGCGTTCCGGAAGGAACGATCGGCCTGACTGTGAAGAACAGGACCACCACAATGCAATCGGCCCGGCGAATTCTTCTGGCAACGATTCTAGTCCTGATGGGAGGCGCCCCATTCATCGTCGGCGCCGAGCCACGCTTCGTCGACGATCGTTTCGAGGACTTTTCCGCAGGCACTCTCGACGATGGCGGCAACAATCTTTACGTGGCGCGCGATGGCACATTGCGCACGATCAATCGCTTCGACCTCAACGGCGACGGCCACCTCGATCTGCTTTTCAATTGCACGCACAACACGTATCAGATGCTTCCCGCGACATCCGGCGCAGTTGACCGCAATCGGCATGCATCGAGCACTGAGATAGCGGTCGAAGGATCACAACGGGCCGTTTTGGACGACCTCAACAAAGACGGCTTTACGGATATCGTGTTCTGCCCGAACGGCATCGGCGTGCATCATGATCGACGCTTCGTGTCGATCGCGTGGGGTGGCCCGGAAGGCTGGGCCGCGAGTCGGATCAATTCCCCGCTGCCCATGAATGCGGCAACGGCGGTAGCAGTCGTTGACCTCAACAGCGACGGGTGGCCGGATATTGCCGCACTGGGCGCTTCCCGCTGGCGACCGGAGCAACCCGAGGGGCGAATCATTCGCATCTTTTTGGGGAGTTCGACCGGATTTACCGTTACGGACTTTCACGATCTTGGCATGCCCGCTGCCCTCGATCTCGCGTCGGCGGATTTCGACGAGGATGGTGCGCCGGACCTCGTCGTCCTGCGGACCGACGCCAAGTTCTCCGTCATCTGGGGAACGAAGGCCGCTGGAGCCGTGTGGTCGCCGACAGTCACGGCCGTGTCGCTTCCGGCCGCCGATGTTTCGTGCATCGCAGTGGGAGATGTGACGGGCGATGCACGCCCGGATCTCGTGATCGGTTCGTCGTCGGCCGCGCTTACGATCGTTGCGGCAATGAAGGACCGGCATTGGGCCGAACCGGTGCGATCGGCCGCATTTCCATCCACACAGATCACCATCGCTGATCTCGATCATGACTCTCATGCCGACATCGTGCTGACGCATTTCAATCAGGCCAGGGCGGCCGGCGGCGAACAGGCGGGCGCGGCCAAAACGGCGAAGGACCTCGTTCGTTTGCTGTGGGGGAGCGACTCCGGCTATTCGGCGGATCGCACGACAAATCTTGAAGTTCCCCTCGTCGTCGGGACGGCGGCCGGTGATCTCGACGGTGACGGAAAGTTGGACCTCGCCGTCGCAATTCATCAGGGAGAACTGACCTTTGCCGGAGAGTCGTTTGCTTATTTCGGCGACGGCCAGCGGAAATTCACCAAAGGATCGTCCGGTTTTCGTACCTCGGGGACGCTGTACGTTGTAGTCGCGCCCCCCGAGAAAGGACTGCCGGCGCGAGCCGTATTCTGCAACAGCATTGGCGGACAGCTCGATGAGGCGGTCCCGCTCCACGTTTACTGGGGTGGGCCAAAGGGATTCGATCCGCAAAACCTATGGAAGATTCCGTTTCACAGCGGATACGAAAGCAGCGCCGCCGACTTGAATGCCGACGGTTTTCCGGATCTGATCCTGCTCAACTCGGGCCATTCCGGTGAGCATGCCCATACCGATCCGACGCTGGGAGCCAATATTCTCTGGGGCGGACCCGAGGGGCTTGAAAAATCGACGAAGATGACCGTTCTGCACGAACACTTTCTGGGGACGAGCAGCGTCGCCGATCTCGATCGTGATGGCTGGCTCGATCTGGTGCTCGAGCCGTTCGCGGCCGAGCATGCCGGCGAAAAAGAAAAGCTGATTCTCTATTACGGTGGAGTCGACGGATTCTCACAAAAGCGTCGCGTCGCGCTGACAATGGATGGCTACGCGCAGGAGCACCTCGTCGCCGATTTCAATCGCGACAATTGGCTCGACATCGCCGTCACCACGCGGTCATTCGACTGCGTGCGAATCCTGTGGGGCGGCCCGAACGGATACGACACAACGCGCGAACAGCGATTGAAGATCGTCGGCCCGGTCGGAGTCGATGCCGCCGACTTCAACGGCGATGGCTGGCTCGATCTGCTGGCCGGCAGCTATAACGATCCGGTCTCGGGCCACCGCGACATGGGGCTTGTGCTCTTTTGGGGCGGCCCTGAGGGTTTCCGGCATTCCAATGCACAATGGCTTCCGGGCTTCTCGTCCCTGGGCCGGACGATCGCCGATTTCGACGGCGACGGGCATCTCGATATCGTGGCTCCGCAACAAAGCGGCGAACTGACGCGCGAAGACCTGGCATGCTACCTCTATTGGGGAGGCGCCGACGGATTTGCCACACGACGTCGAACGACGTTCTTCTGCGATTCTGTCAACGACACCACTGCCGGTGACTTCAACGGCGACGGGCGAATCGATCTGGCCGTCAACTGCCACACACGGCACGGCGACCATCGTACGCAGTCGCGCGTCTTCTACAACGACGGCGCCCGCTTCGAAAATCCCACGATCCAGAAACTTCCCACCAACGGGCCGCATCTCATGTGGGCGGCCGACGTGGGGCACATTTACGACCGCAAGTACCGGCAAGGATTCGAGTCACGAATCTTCGATTGGGACGCCAAAGCCAGCCGAGGAACACTGACTTCGAAGGCGGTCATTCCTGCCGGAGCAAGACTCGAATTCGCCGTCCGATCCGCTCCGACGAAAGCGGCCCTCGCCGCTGCGAAATGGAGTCCCCTCACAAAGGATTCTTTTGGCGTCGACGCGGCCCACCGCTTTTTGCAATATCGGGCCACACTGCACTCTGACAACGGCGATCGGTATCCTGTGCTCGACGGCGTTGAGATTTCGCTCAAGCCCTGACCCTTTTGGAGAGAGACATGCAGTCCGTCGGCGTGGGAATGGTTGGCAGCGGGTTCATGGGGCTGACATACAGTGAAGT
>JAGVKR010000798.1 GCA_020050375.1 Planctomycetales bacterium | reverse complement strand
CTCGGCGCTGAAACGAAGCTTTTTTCAAGAGTTCGACTGTCGGCAAACCGGTCGGATCTTCCGCGGCAACAAATCCACTCGCGTCGACTGTCAGCCCGAGCACGAAGAATGCGATTTTGGCCTGGAATATCAGTCGTTGATTGCGCGGCATGACATCTCCCCGCACATTCGGCGGATCGTGTGAATTGTTTCCGTTTCCGCCGACCATCAGGCTGACGTCGGTAACAAAAGTCTGAGACTGGAAATTGGTGGAAGTTTCCTCTCCGGAAGTCACGACCACCCGACGCGAAATTCCAGGAGCTAATCGAACGTCACGCCGAACGCCTGGGTGGCGTTGCGCCAGAAGACGTCCTCGATCTCGGTTTTTGACCACCCGACAATCTCCGCGGCGTGCTTCATCGACAGGAGCTGCTCGTAGATCGCCAGGATCGGGCGGCCTTCACAATGCGGAAATTGAAATGGCGTCTTATTCGTGTCGAGGTACTGCCATGCGCGACCGAGGGCGACGTACTGGCCGCGGAAATAGGTGGCGTCCAACCCATCGGAGCCGTACAGAATGCGTTTCCGATCCTCGCGCGAGAAGAGCGTGATCACCGGGCGGACGTCGGTCACCGCCGAAAGGTCGTACCAGATGTTCGGCATGGCGCGGAGGCGATCAATCGCCTGGCGAATCGCCCAGTAGGTGAAGCTCCGCGCGCAGTGCGCGAGGATCCATTTGATCTTCGGGTAGCGCTTGCCGGTGAACTCTTCCAGATCCTTCAGGTTGTGCTCGTCGGCGCAGCCGTGGAAGCGTGAGAGGTGCATCGTGACCCACAGCCCCAACTCGTTGGCGACTTCCAATTGCTCGTGCGTCAGGAACTCGTGAATCCGGCACTGGGCGACATCCCCGGTGACCGAGAACAGCCGATACGGCTTGAGCCCGATCACCCCCTTCTCTCGCGCGTCGCGGGCGATTTCTTCCGGCTTGCAGGCGGGAGTCACGAGCCGGTTCAACCGCGATTGCGGGTCGCGCTGCACCTGCTCGAGGCACCAGCGATTGTGGGCGGCGACGTCGATTCCCGGGGCCGGCGTTCCCAACACGAGAAAATGCACATCGCGGCCGGGATACAACCGACCGGCCCATTGCCGCAGTGCCGGGAGGTCGGCATGCGACCAGTCGTGAAACGCATTCCGCGGCGAGGCGGCCAGGTGCGCCGGGTTGAGCATGTGAATATGGGCGTCGAACACCCGCTGGGGGATGAAGTCGCTCAGTTCTTCGTCCCAAATCTGCTGATCGTTCGCCGAGTAGTCGTTGACGGAGACGGACATGCGGAGTTCCAATGCTATACGATGACTGTCACCGGGAACCGGTAACATATCGCATGGCCGGCTGCCAACGCAAATTGCGGCGCGTTGCGCGCGGCGTGCCACCCAACCGGTCGCATCGCCACTGCGATTCATCGCTGCCTGTCGCGAAGTGGCAAGCGACGTGGCATGCGTTCGGAAACGACGCGCGGTGAATGATCGGCACTGCGGAACAAATCGAGTTCGGGCCATTGACTGACCTCGTCGGCGACCTCGTGAAGCAGCGGCTCGATCGCCTTGTCGAAGGGCTTTTGCCGGGAGCTCGCGCCGGTATTGAACAGCACAGCCCACGCGACGCCATCGTGCCGGTGAGCGAGCAGCGCAGACGTCCCGTCCAGCGAGCCGCTGTGACTGAGATCGACCTTTGAAGCACTCTTACCGACCGGCCGGACATGCCAGCCACAGCCGTAGTAGCTCTCTTTCGGCGCCCCTTCGGCGTCGTATCCCGCGCGGCCGGTCGGTCGCATGCACGCAAGCGCCATCGTCTCGGGCTTGAGTAGCGGCGAACGGGCCGGCTCGTCGAACGTTGAGGCGAACCGGACGAGATCAACGGCCGACGCGATCCAGCCACCGTTGGAATCCATCGCTTCGAGCGACCAGCAGCCATACGGCCGCGGCACGGGTGCACCGACCTCGTCGCGCAGGACGGAAGCCCCCGTCGCGCCGTCGGCGGTGTAATAGCAGACTTCTCCTTCTGCGCGTTCCGAAGGCAGCGTCCTGCCGATCTGCATCCGCGTGATCCCCAGCGGGCCCAGGACGTGTTCCTGCACGTAATGCTCGTAGGTATCGCCGGTCACTTTCTCGATCACGCGACCCAGCAGGCAATAGTCGAAATTCGAATACGCGTAGCGGCTGCCGGGATCGAAATCGAGCCGGCGGCCGAACGTGTAGCGAATAATGTCCTCCGCTTCGGCCGGAGGGGGCTTCAGCAGTGTTCGCGCGATCTTGATGGAGAGGAACATCGGATCTGGTGACAGTTCGCGATCCCAGCCTCCCCGATGTTGCAGCAATTGCAGAATCGTCACGTCGCGGAGCCGTTCGTCGAATCGCGCCGTATCGGATAGATAGGGTTCAACCTTTAGGACGCTCGCGACTTTATCGATCAATCGCAGACGGCTCTGCTCGACCAGTTGCATTACGGCAACGGCAGTGATCGGCTTGGAAAGACTGGCGATCCGAAACAGCGCGTCGGGCTCGATCGGGATCCTGTTCTCGACGTCGGCGTGTCCAAAACCGCGGGCGTAGACCAGACGCCCCGCTTTGGCGACTGCCAGCGCCGCTCCGGGGATTTTACGCTGCCGGACAAACTGAGCCATAACCCGATCGAATCCCGCCAGGCGCGGGTCGGTAGCGCCGGTTTCCGGGAGCACCGCCGGACTTGCCACCGGCTCCGCCCCCTTCGCCGTCAGCCCCGCAATCAGCACGAGCAACGCCAGACCAATACGCCGCGATCGCTTCCACACTCCACCGCGTGTCGTGCCACCAGTTCCCCGGTCCCCGGTCCCTGGTCCCCGAACCCAAGCTCCCCTCCGTCCCATGCCGCATGCGGTCAAGCAGTGCCGAATGATCGACATGGTCAGAGTCTCTCCCCAGTCGCCGACAAAAGTAACCGGCGACGGCGGCGAACCTCTCAAGGTGGTTCCGCAGGCTGCCGACAGAGACTGTCGGTGCCACGCCGCGCGCGTCAACCGGGTTGTTGGCGGACTGTACCGGTTATGCCGAAAGCAGAGCCTTCATAAGGTTTATCGGCAGCCGGTCTTCGCGGTTGGAGAGAGTTTTTGCAGGATCGACAGTGATCGTCGCTAAATCCAAGTCGTCACTCGGGTCGCGCGAGCGCATCTTGACCGTGCTGAAACGGCACTGCTATAGTGGATTGAGACCAAGGAAGGCCCGGCCCCCGAGGGATGTTCCGGCCCCCCCATCGCTGGTGAGTGCTCCTCGATGCAAAGCTTTAACCGCAGGCGTTTTCTGGAGTCTTCCTGTCTGGCGGCCGGTGCCTGGATGCTCGGACCGCGCAGCTCGTGGGGAGCCATCGCTCCCGGAGTCGAGACGATCGCCGCACCGTTGATTTCCGGCGAAGAATCGTCGGCCCAACCCGACATCTGGGCGCTGGAAGTCCGCTACAAGCCGATGCGGATGATCCATGTCGAGCTGACCGACCCCAAGACGGGCAAGACCGCAAAAGAACTGGTCTGGTATCTCGCGTATCGGGCGGTCGCCCGGAAGAGCTCGCGCCTGCCGGAGATTCCCGAAGGACAGGAACTGCGCCCGATATTCGTCCCCGAGTTCACATTCGTCACCGAAGACAACGGGAAACAGCAGGTGTATCACGACCGGGTCCTGCCCCAAGCGCAGGCCGCGATCAACAGGCGCGAGCGGTACAAATACAAAAACTCGGTGGAAATCGTCGGTCCGCTCCCGCCGGTCACACCGGATGGGGCCAAGTCCATCGTTTCGCTCGACGGCGTTGCGATGTGGACCGGGATCGATCCCACCACCGATTTCGACACGGTTTATATGACCGGCTTCTCGAACGGTTACAAGCGCGTCCCCGGGCCGGACGGCAAACAGATCGCGCTGCGGCGAACGCTGATGCAGAAGTACTGGCGGCCCAGCGATCGCTTCGACCAAAGCGAAGACGAAATTCGCCTCAAGGACGATCCGGCCTGGATCTACCGGTGACGGGGAGGTGTGGCACGCCCACTCGTTCCTCGCTCAGGTGCCACCCGACCGCGTCAGTGCGCCAGCCACCGCTGGATTTGTCCCGACTCCCCCCGGGCATCGACCCAACTGATTTGCGGGAGGCTTCGCGCGGCAGCCGGGAACTCGCAATCGACCAATCCGGCCTCGGCCAACAGCTTGAGATGGCGCGAGATGCGTGGCTGGGACTGCCGCAAAATCTGGGTCAGGTCGGACACCGTCAGCTCGGCCTCGCCGAGCAGCACGAGGATGCGCAGGCGCGTTTCCTCGCCGGCCGCCTTGAGGGCAGCGTTGAGGGCATCGAATTTGAGGTGGGCCGAAACGCTCATGGGAAGTATCCCATCACATAAAGATATCTTTATACCGTTAAATTGGGCAAATCAAGGGCGGCCAGAAGCCTGCCCGCTTGGTGGTAAAGTGCCGGTCCGGAGAAACCTTCATGACCGTCAAATCCGCCGGCCACAACGAGAGCCATGTCCGACCGGGCGAGGTGCAGGTTCCCCTGCCCGCCGAACCGGACGCCTCGCTCTATTTCATCGGCCGCATCCGCACGCCCTGGACCGCCCGCAAGGACTGCCCGAAGAACGCCCGCGCCGCCCGCGAGTCCGGCGTGGTCTGCACCAT
>JAGVKR010000028.1 GCA_020050375.1 Planctomycetales bacterium | reverse complement strand
TCCTCCGCGACGAATCGAAACTTGTCGCCGACCGGGTCGCCCTGCTGAGCGAGAAGGACGCGCAGGATCGCTCGTCGATCGTGGGGCACGCGACGGTGCAGGAAGGGCCCGCCCTGACGGAATTCGCGATCGATGTGCCCCGCTCGCGGACTCTCGCAAACCTCCAGGTGCTGTATCGGATCACCGAAGAGGCGGTCCGCCCGTCGAACTCGATCGAGCAATTGCTCAGTCGCATTCTCGAATTGACGATCGAAGCCACCGGCGCCGACCGCGGCTGCATCCTGCTCCGCGACGTGCAGACCGGCGACATGACGCCGCAGGTTTTCCGGCACCGCAGCGGCCTCAAGGACACCGGCCGGATGCCCGTCTCGCGGAGCATCGTCGAGTACGTCAATCGCAACCGCCAGGGGGTGCGGACGACCGACGCCCAGACCGACGCCCGTTTCAGCCCCGGAAAGAGCATCCTCCAGGCGGGGATTCGAGAAGCGATCTGCGTTCCCATGCAGGGCCGCTACGACCTGGAGGGGGCGATCTACGTCGACATCACCACCCCGCCCGAGCGGGCCATTCTGGATGAGGGAGCCTCCGGGCGATTCAATGAAGACCTCTTGCGGCTGATGGTCGCCATCGGCCGGCAATCCGCCCTTGCCGTCGAGGACAATCGCTACCGCCAGGCGCTCGTGAAATCCGAACGTCTCGCCGCCGTCGGGCAGACGATCACGATTCTCAGCCATCACATCAAGAATATTCTCCAGGGGGTCCGCGGCGGGAGTTATCTGATCGATATGGGGCTTCGCGACCACAACGAAGAGCTGGTCCACAAAGGCTGGAATATCGTCGAGAAAAACCAGAACAAGATCTACCATCTCGTGATGGATATGCTCACGCTCAGCAAAGAGCGACAACCGGTGCTTCAGCCGGGCGATGTCAACGAGACGGTTGCCGATGTCTGCGAGCTGATGCACGGCCGAGCCGCCGACCTCAACGTCCGGTTCGATTGGTGTCCCGCCGCCGACCTGCCACGTTTGACGTTTGATGCCGAGGCAATTCACCGGGCCGTGCTGAACATCGTGGGGAACGCGCTCGATGCCGTCGAGGGTCGCGAAGACCCGGCTGTCCGCGTGACAACGCTCTTCGATCCGGAAACGCGCCTCGTCTCCGTGAAAATCGCCGACAACGGCCCGGGCATTCCGGCCGATCTGTTGCCGAACATTTTCAACATCTTCGAATCGACCAAGGGGGCACGAGGGACGGGCATCGGCCTGGCTGTCAGCCGGAAAATCATCCGCGAGCACGGCGGAGAGATCCACGTCGAAAGCCGGCCGGGTGCCGGCGCCTCGTTCATCCTCGAGTGGCCCGCCGGCGACGACGACTCGCTTCTCTCCGAGCGGCAGACGATGACCTGACCGACTTTTTCGCGCGCGTGTGCGCCGATCTGGAAAAGTGGTCGCAAACCGACCTGTGCGCCCGAGCGCTGCGCTGAGAAAATAGTGGCTCGTCCATCCTTGCGCGTCAGGCGGTGCGAATGCGAAGTCGCCCACAGCCACGCCAATAAATAAACTGAGCACCCGGCACCGAGTACTCAGTTCTCTGTTTCCAATTCCTCAAGTCTCAAGCCTCAAGTCTCAAGCCTCAATGATGATGCTGGTGATCGTGCTCGTTCCCCTCGGGGTAGTTGAACTTGACGTTCGGGTAGTCCTTGCCGGCGATCGAGATCGACGTCAGGACGGCGTCAAATTCATCGGCCCCTCTCAGCGCTTCCGATGCGCCGGCATACACCGACGACGAGCCGTCGGCGGCCGGTTCGACTGCGGTGAGCGTGAGGGTCGCCGTTTCGGGCAACTCTTCGGCAGCGGGTTTGTCTTTGTCTCCCTCGCCGTGGTCGTGGTCTTTGGTGAAGGCCAGTTCCAGCTTCTCGGCCTTGATGGGAACCGCGTTCTTGGCTTCCCCGTCGAGAACGTAGACGGTCACCTTGCCGGTCTCGGCATCGAGGACCACTTCGAGGTGGGCCGCGTCTTCGCCGATCGCGACCAGGGCCCCGTTGTGCGGCCCCTTTTTGCCGTGGCTGTGATGTGGGTGCCCGTGGTCGTCGTGATCATCCCCTTTGCTGACCGGGTCGGCCTTGGGAGGTGCCGATTCCTGGCAGCCGACCGGCAGCATCAATCCGGCGACAACGAAGGGCACAAACGGCGAAATCCGGCGGATCGACGAGCAACAGAGCATGGCAGCTATCCCTGATAGTGAATGACCGTGAGCTGATGACATGGAATTGCAAGAGTCGTCTCAGGCGGATCATAGCCGATCCGGCCGGCGCGGAAAAGACAGCCGAGCCAACGATTTCGAACGCTTCACCCCCGATCGCAGATGACTGCGATACAAATCAGCGCACCTGTGAACAGAACGGCAGAGCCGCAAAATGTCAGCCATCCGATTTCGGGATTCGATCCGCGGTCCGCGCCGGCCTGCACCGTCGGAATCGCTTGTGCGCCCGCAGGCTGCCCCCACCGATGGCCGCCATCACCACCAGTCCGATACGGACGACGAACTGGTCCTTCGAGACGGACGGCCCTTGCAGCCAGTAAATGAGCGGCGCCATCGCAAGTGCCGACCAACAACAGAACTCGATCCAGCCGAGTGCTTCGTCAACGCTCCAATTGTCAGCTTCGTCCATAAGAGTCTCCTCGAATGACGGTGTCCACTGCCGGAATTGCGACCTTCATTCTGCGTTGCGCCAAGCGTCAACGTCCAGTCACTCACCCCGCGCGGGCGCGCCGGGCACATCCGCGAATCCGCATTTGCCCGTCCTCCTTTCTCCCTCGATGGAGCGCCGCGCTCCACCGAGTCCATTTCTGCGTTCCGTCACCTCCCGGCCGATCGTCGCCATAACGTGCTTCGGAGCCGCGAGATCGATC
>JAGVKR010000371.1 GCA_020050375.1 Planctomycetales bacterium | reverse complement strand
GGCCGCCACAACGGCCACCCACGAATGTTCGGCTACGTGCAATCGGCGGGCAGCTTTGCCGGCGTCGTCGGCGATCTGCTGGCGTCGGCGATCAATCAGAACGTGACGTCGTGGCGCTCAGCGCCCGCGGCGACGACCCACTCGCAGGGAACCTCGCCGACCTTCACGCGAACGAGCCGGACGTCTTTGATCGTCGGCTCACGCCGCGTCCCCATCCCCGCCCGCAACTGGTCGAGGCTGAAATCCACCGTGCCAAACGGCGTTCGTTGGCGCAACTTTTCCAGATACTCGACCCCTTCCGGGGAAACTTTTCGCGGTTTGTCTACCACAGCCGTCGTCGGAGGCTGATTGTCGGCGACTGCAGACGGGCCGACTGCCATCACGAAGGCAAAAAACGCCGCGCCGAAGTAAAGTCTCATAGCGAACTCCCTGATACAAATACAAATTTGGTATGGTCGATTTGCCTGTAGCACGGACTGTTAGTCCGTGTGTGACGAGAAAACGCGCAAAATGCAACTCTGGGGCGTTCGCATCATCTCGTCGCATTCTTCAACGACGCATTCGGCTACCGGCGGGAAGAGGATCTGCTGGCTGATTTCTGAAGCGACGAGCGAACCGCTCAAGTCCGACTCGGAGTTTTGCCGCCGAACCCGCTCGCCGCGCCCCGATTGTCAGTGACAAGCAAGTCGCAATCGACGCGGCGAAACACAATCTCGATCGTCGCTTCCCGGCCCCCTATCTCCTGATCCCTGACCTCTATCCCATTTACACAAGTTCCGCAATCGGCCGGCTGCGGACAAGCAGCGAGGCCAAATCGCGCGGGACGTCGGGTTGCGCGGTCAGCGCGGGCACGTCGAGCAATACGTGCATCACGGTCGCGAACAGGTGGTCGATCGTGACCGGGTCGCTTTGCGGCTCCTCGGCTTTGGAAGTCGATCGGCCGATCACCTGCCCCATTCGCAGGCCGCCTCCAGCGAAGGCCAGCGTGCTGAGGCGCGGCCAATGGTCTCGCCCGCCGTTGGCCTTGACGAGCGGCGTGCGGCCGAACTCGCCGGTGATGATCAGCAGGATCTTGTCGCTCAGGCCGCGCTCGGCGACGTCTTCGAGAAAGACGCTCACGGCGTGATCGAGCGGCCGGCCGAGCCGGGCCATGCCGTCAGGCATGTTCATCTGCGTGTCGCCGCCGTGCATGTCCCAGCCGGGGTTGTGGATGGTGATGAACCCACAGCCCGCTTCGCACAGTCGCCGGGCCAATAGCAGTTGATGGCCGAGGGTGGATGGGCGCTCGCGGGTGATGCCAGCCCGGAAACGGCTCGTGTCGTAGCGCTCGACGAGACGCGGATCTTCGCCCGAAAGATCGAACGCGCCCCGCGATTTCCCCAGGAGCAGCCCCAGCGCCTGCTGCTCGAACGTCTCGATCTGGCTCGGGCCACCAGTCAGGAACAAGAGGACCACCGAAGTCTCTTTCGTCCGCTGCCCGACAGCCGCCGCTCGGGCCCGTGCCGAAAGCAGTCCGGCAAGACTCAGACCGCCGAGCGCCAGCCTCCCCACTTCGAGGAACTCGCGGCGCGTCGTTCCTCCGCAATCGCGACAGGCCCGATTAGTGACCATTTCCAGCACGGCGTCGGCCTCACATGGAAACTTGCACGCGATGAAGAGCATCGCGGCAGGCTCGTTGTCGCCGCCCTACATCGTCACGCCCATGATAACACGCTGCGCTCACCGATACATCGCGGATTCAATTTGTTGGGGATCCCACGGCGCATGGCATCGTTCGCCCAGGTTTGATGAAGTGACGCCGGGCGCCGGGCAACGCTGGCCCAGTCTCCGTCCCGAACAAACAGGGCGGGTGCCGGGGTCAAAGCGGCAAAATCAGCATCGACGGAAATCGCCATCCGCAGAAGCGATCCGTAGCGGAGAGCGGCCAGCACGTTCCGCTAGCGGTGGCCCCGTCATGGTCGAGCGATCGCGCCCCGCCGTTCGCGTTGTGCCAACCAACGGGGCCACGCTCGTCGAGCCCGCAATTCACCTGACCGAAACGGTCCACATTCAGATTGCCGACTAAACCGAATTTAGTTTTGTCGCTTTGACCCCGGCACCCGTCACTCGTCTCTGCCAAAGTATGCCGTGCGCCCCAGTCGCCCCATGCATTCCCCCCTCGAAGGGGGCGTGGGTGAGACGCGCAGGCTGAACAATCGATCATTAGGCCGCGTTCGACTGTTCCCGACCGCTTCGCCGGCGCTATTTCCCGCCAATCACGACATTGTCCACCGAGTCGACAATCCGCTTCACGTCGGCATCGTTCCACGGGAGATCGGTCGTTCCTGCCGGGGCGCGGCAGGGGCCGACGTCGATGTCGTACTTGATCCGCATCGCGGCCCGCATGAACGACCACATCGACTGCGACGAGAGGACTTCGTCGAGGGCCGGCTGGAACGCCGCCATGAACTTGCGGCCTGCATCCGCCGAACCGTCGATCGTCGCCTGTCGAGCCGCCTGACACGCCGGGCCCCAGACGTTGTAAAACGTGCCGATTGCGCCCACCGCACCGGTCATCGCCGCCTGACAGAGCAATTCATCGGCCCCGCTGAAGAGCGTCAGTCGATTCCCGGCGTAGGCGCAGAACAACCCGAATTGATAGAGGTCGCGGTCAGTGAATTTCAGACCGGCGATGTTCGGCAGCTTGAGCAGCCGCTCGACGTACTCGCGTCCGCCGAGCGACAGGGAGTTGACCGCGCTGTAGTGATAGACAAAGAACGGAAGGGCTGCTGCGGCGCCGATCGCCCGATAATGCTCGAAGACGGCATCCGTTCCGAAACGATAATAAACGGGTCCGACGCTGGAGATGGCATCGGCGCCGACTTTCGCGGCATGTTTGGCGAGCGCCACCGAGTCGTCAGTGGAAACCGCGCCGACATGCACCATCACCGGGATTCGCTTTGCCGAGGCGGCGACGACGCATTCCGTGATCTCCATGCGCTCCTGTAGCGACATCAGGAGTCCCTGGCCGGTCGAGCCAAGCAGGTAAATTCCATCGAGCTTCTGCTTGACGTACAGCGCGACGAGTTTTTCCGCGACATCGAGGGCCGGCCGGCCGGAAGAGTTGAGCGGAGTGAGCATGGCAGGCCAGAGGCCGCGAAGCGGTCGATTCATCAGTGAGAACCTTGGTGTGATGGAGGGTGGGATCGAGGAGTGGGGGCTATTGTGAAACGCACAGCTTTGACAATGTGTCTCTTGTCCTACAAAGAATACAGGCAAACGCCGATTCGTGCGAGCATCGGTCCGATCGCGTGCATTTTCATTGATGCGTCGTTGCCGCTAAGATGTGCGGGAGGGCTTGAGCCTGCGACTCGCGGCTTGAGGAACAGGGGGGAAGCCGAAAAGCAACGATCGGGTTTTCTCTCAAGCCTCAGGCCCCAAGTCTCAAGCCTTCTCCGAGCCTTTTCTCGACCTGCCAAACTCCTCCGGAGCCTCCCGTGAACGCCCTCTTCATGACCGTTGCCGCCGTTGGATTCGGACTGGGGCTCGAACGGCCCGACGTCGAGTTCAAGGTCTTCCAGTTTCCCGCCGATCAGATCCCGCGGATTGACGGCAAGACCGACGACTGGACGATCGTCCCCGAGTCCTACGCGATCGGCACCGACCAACTGCGGGAGACGGTGATCGGGATCGGCGACAAGCACGATCCCAAAAATCTCGACGTGAAGGTGAAGGTCGGCTGGGTGAAAGGGCAGAACCACCTCTACTTCCTCTACGAAGCGAGCGACAACTACTGGGATTTTTCCCGCGCCGACCTGCACAACGACATTTTCGAGCTGGTGGTCGACGGCGATCGGTCCGGCGGACCGTTCATCCGTCAGATGCATCCGGATGTGACGCTGCGCGACAAGCTCGACACGCACTTTCTTTTTCACGGCGTCCACGCGCAGAACTATCACATTTTCACTCCGGCGGTCGACAAGGATTGGACGATGGTCTGGGGCGCACAGCCCTGGATCAAGGATCTTCCCTATGCCAACGCCGCCTACCAGTGCAACTTCAAGCCCGGCGAGAGCGGCAAGCTTGTGCTCGAATTTTTTGTCACCCCGTTCGATTACGCGCCCCCCGATCGCGAACGGGCCGTTCCCACCAAGCTGGAGGAAGACAAGGTCATCGGCATGTCGTGGGCCATTCTCGATTACGACGACGAGAAGGCCGACCGATACAACGCCTTCTGG
>JAGVKR010000624.1 GCA_020050375.1 Planctomycetales bacterium | reverse complement strand
GTTATTGGACGAGGCCCATCAACTCACCATTCACACGGCCGACTTCCTCCGGGCGCTGGCCGTGGCACCCGAACTCTTCGTGTTGACAAAGCACTAGTGGCCGGAAGAGATTCCAAGGCTTTCCCAACCATTCACCTCCCGGAACCTGCGTCGTGATCGATCGTGCATTGACAAAACTGAAGTCCGAAGGTGTTGGCGGTGTCGCGCGCGCGGTCGCGCGTCGCGTGATTCCACAGTCCGTGCGAGTGCGGGTCTTCGGGCATGACAGTCCACCGCCACCTGAACCGCCTGCTCCCCCCGAAATCCAGCTCCTGCGATGTTTTGAGGGCTATAAGCCGTTGTTCGCCGGCCGCAGAGGGCTTGAAATCGGCGGCCCGAGCGCGATCTTTTCTCGCGACGGCATTTTTCCCGTCTATCCCCTGGCGAGCCGTCTCGACAACTGCAATTTCAGCCGGAATACGATCTGGGAAGGGAAGCTCGAAGCAGGCCAGACGTTCTGCTACGACCCCGATCAACCTCCCGGCTGGCAGTATCTCAGCGAAGCGGTCGATCTCCGCGAAGTTGAGTCCGGGACGTACGATTTCGTCCTGTCGTCGCACATGCTCGAACATACCGCGAACCCGCTCCGGGCTCTCCGGGAATGGATGCGCGTCGTCCGCGATGGGGGTTTGCTGGCGATCATCGTCCCGCAGCCGGAAGAGACGTTCGATCGTTTCCGCCCGGTGACGTCGCTAGCGCACGTCGTCGAAGACTTCGAACGGGGGACAGAGGAAACCGACCTGACGCACCTCCCCGAGATTCTCAAGTTCCACGACCTGAGCCGCGATCCTTGTGCCGGGGCCCTCGAGGAGTTTGCCGCCCGCTCGCAGCGCAATTACGAAAACCGGTGTCTGCATCACCACGTCTTCAATCCCCAATTGGTCGAAGGGATCATGGACTACGCCGGCCTCCAGATCAGGGCGATTGAAGAAGCGCCGCCGTTTCATATCGTCACCATTGCCGAGAAGCCGAAAGCCCTCCAGTTGTTCCGCTTCGCCGACGAAGCGGCACCCGTTGAGCTTCCGACGGCATCACCCGCCCAAGCCCGTGCAAAGGCGGCGTGAACAATCACCGAAACGTTGATTTTCGTCTCCAATTCGAATTGAACACTCGACATGTCGACTTCAACTGCCGGCAGCCATCCTCAACTTTTCTGCCCCATCCTGGGGATGCATCGGAGCGGGACGTCGTGCCTGATGCGGATTCTGCATTCTGCCGGTGTGGAGACGGGCGACAATCTGGCGGTCGATGCAGAGTTCGACAACCTGACCGGCCACTGGGAACCGCTGGAGATGATTCGCCTCAACGATCGCATTCTGAGGTCATCCGGCGGCGACTGGAACCGGGTTCCGCAGACACTGCTGGTCGAAGACGACGTGAAGCTCGCGATTCAAGCCTTCCTCAAGCCGTTTGAGAATTCGGCGATCGTGGGCTGGAAGGACCCGCGCTTGACCATCACGTTTCCCGCCTGGCGGCCGTACCTTCCGAATTACCGGGTGGTCGCATGCGTTCGCCATCCCCATGCGGTGGCCAACAGCTTGATGGAACGGGGCGACATGGATTTTGAGGACGGCGTCCGACTTTGGACCGACTACAACGAGCGTCTGCTGGAATATGCGGCGGAAGCGCCGCGAGTTTTCTGGTTTCACTATGACGGAGCCGCCGAAGCCTACGCCACGAGTCTGAAATCGTTTTGCGAGCACGCGCGGTTGAAATTCAGCGTCGAGCTGTTGAAATTGTACAATCCGGGTCTCACCCATCATTTCGACACGGCGGGCGTGACCGACCCGCGCGCCCAGAAGGTCTATCGGCGACTGATTGAACTGTCGCAGGAAGCGCTCCACAACAGCACTCCTGCTTCCGTCGTTTATCGAGCGAGCGACGATCGATCTGTGAGGCCACTCTCGACGCCGCTCGCTGCCGAAGCGGAGTCCGCAGCGGTGTCCAAACTCCCGGCGCTCGACGAACCGCCGGTTCAGATCGCGCAGGTGATCGAAATCCTGCGGGCGATCAGCCGGCAGCAGCAACGGGACCAGAAGGCGTTCCGCGCGGTGTGCACCCGCCTTCAGTCACTGGAGCAAAGAACGCTGTCGCACGCGGCCATGGACGAAAAAATCGCGAAGCTGAGCGGGTGGATCGAGGCGCTCGACCGATCACCTGCGTGGCGCATCTATCGCGCCGTCCGCGGCTTTCTCCGCGCGCAGATCTTCGCTCGTCCCAAGCATGAGAATGTTGCCGAGCAGCCCACGTAACGGGCGCGCCGGCTGGCGTCTCCCGATGCGTGGCGTGAGTGGGATGTAACCGGTCACAGCCCGGGGACTGGCTCCTTTTTCCCGCGTCGTTGAGACCGACATCCGATGTCGTCGATGGGCACCTCCGCGAAGCGAATGCAAGCCGCGCAGCGGCGAGCGCGTCATCCCCCCCTTAGGAAGGGGGGACAGGGGGGTCGCGTTGCAGGGATGTCGCGCAGCCGCCGCAAGGCTGCACGTCAGGAATCCGGATTTCGAATCGCCTTCGATGGATGGCCCTTTGACAGGGAGCAGGTCAATCATGATTGGGCGCGCCCCTCCAGCCCGCCCTTCACAAGGGGCGAGTCGCGTGCGTCTGCGACCCACGCCCGCTTGCCGGACGCACCCCGGCACTGTTCACATGACACCCAAACATCGACTTTCAACGCCAATTCAGATAGCCTGACAGGATGGAGAATATTGCCCCGCATCATTCCCCCGCATGAGCCCCCTCACCACTGCACCACACCGGCAGGGACGGGCCGTCTCCGTGCTGTTCTTCCTTTCCGGGATGACGGGGCTCTCGTATGAAGTCATCTGGTTCAAGCAGTTCTCGCACGTCTGGGGAGCGTCCACGCTGGCGATGGCGTCGGTGGTCGGCGCGTTCCTCCTCGGCCTGGGAATCGGCTCGCGCGTGGGGGGGCTTCTCGCCGACCGGGTCAAGCGGCCCGTGCTGTGGTACGGCGTCTGCGAAATCGGGATCGGCCTCTTCGCGCTCCTCATTCCCTGGGAGACCGATCTCCTGTGGCAGTTTTCCATCCGCTATTACGCCGGGCTGCGCGAGATGCCCGGCTGGTACGCGCTCATCCGCTGCGCCACGACGCTCGTCGTCATC
>JAGVKR010000800.1 GCA_020050375.1 Planctomycetales bacterium | reverse complement strand
CAATGACAAACGTCAGCCAGCCTGCAACGGCCACCGGGTCGCTCAGTCGCTCGGCGGTTTCGAACGCGCGCAGGATCCTGCCGCGGAGCGCGGTGGCGTCTTCGATCGTTTTGAGCCCCGGCGCATATTTCTCCCACTCCGGATGGCCAAAGTAGCTGTGCGTTGCGCCGGCAGCGACGATCAGCGAATCGTACGGCAGCTCACCATCGCCAAGCCGCAGACGCCGGTTGACGACATCAATTCCGACAACTTCTCCGAGTAAGACTTGCACATTTGCCTGCCGGTGCAGCAGTGCCCGTAGCGGTGCAGCGATGTTCGCCGGCGAGAGACTTCCGGTGGCGACCTGATAGAGCAGCGGCTGAAAGAGATGGAAGTTCCGCCGGTCGACCAACGTCACTTGAACGGGCGCCCGTCGCAGCGATCGTGCGGCGTGCAGGCCCCCGAATCCGCCTCCGACGATCAGTACCCGATGGACAGCCTGAGTCACAGTTGCGCAGCCATTCCGGGCACTATTCGTAGACAAACACGATCGGCGCGTCGATGTCCGGATGGAGGCTCTTGTGGACCGGGCAATGCTCGGCGGCAGTTTCCATCTTCTTCCGATCGACGGCAGAAAGCACTGCGGCTTTGTCGGCAGGTACGGTCACCGTCACCCGCAAAGCCCCGATCCGCCGCACCGGCTGCTGGATCATTTCCTTGACCACATGCACTTTCGTCCCGACGATGTCGAGCTGGTTTCGATCGGCGACAATCGCCATCAGGCTCATCACGCAGGTCCCGAGGGCCGTCGCGACCAGATCGGTGGGAGAGAAGCTTTCCCCTTTCCCCTGGTTGTCGACCGGGGGGTCGGTGATGAGCTGCGTTTTCGAAGGCCCATGCGTGGCGAGACATCGCAACTGGCCCTGATAAACGACGTCGATTTCGACGCCCATGACGAATTCTCCGGAGAACACGGCGACATTGGCTCTCGAACAGCAACCTCAGGCTTGAGCTTATCGAAATCGCGCGTCGCTTGAAACTCCGGCAACGGTCACTGACAATGCAGTCCCCTGCGGCTTTCTGCAGGTTGTCGCTCGTCGTGTGCGTGAATTCATCAACCTACATCGCCAGGAACCATTGTGGCCAAAACTCGTACGTCTCCCGTCAACGCCGAAAGCCGTGAAGCTCCGTGCGTGATTCTCAGCGCTTTTTCCGACGAAGCCGCCAATTCGAAATCGGTCATCGAGCAGTTTGCCGTATTGGCGGCGCTCGGGCTCGAATACTACAGTCCTCGCTTCCTCAACGTCTCCGGGGAAGTCAAGAACATCATGAAGCTCGACAAGAACGAGCTCAAAACCGTCCGCAAGCTACAGGACGAATACGGCCTCAAGGTCACCAGCATCGGTTCACCGATCGGCAAGGTGAAGCTGCTCGATATCGACGACGGCTCGCACAACCGCTACGTCCCGTTCGACAAATACCTGAAGGAAGACGTCGCGATCGCCATCGAGCGGGCTCAGGCGCTCGACGGAAAGATGATTCGCGGCTTCTCGTTCTATCATCCGCGCGGAACCGACCCCTGGCCGCACGTCCCCCGCGCCGCCGAGCAACTATCGGCCATTGCCGACAAGCTCGCCAAAGCGGGATTGGTCTTCGCCCTCGAAGTCGAAGCCAACCTGATCGGGCAGAACGGCCGGTTGATGGCCGAGCTCGCGCGCCGCGTCAACCGCCCAAACCTCGTCTGCATTTTCGACGGCGGAAACATCTCCTCGCAGAACATCGACGCCGTCCATTGCGTGGAGGAGTTCCAGGCGATGCGAAAATACCTGGGCTATCTGCACATCAAGGATTACAAGATCGACCAGAAGCTGGAGTGGACGGGCGTCGTCGACGAAGAGCGGCTCAAAAACTTTGTCCCCGCCGATCGCGGCGACAGCGGCCATGAGGCGATCTTCCGCGATTTGCGCGAGCACCTGCCGCAGATCGACCGCAAGATGAAGAAGCTGGGATTGCCCGGCGTGTTTCTCGAGCTCGAACCGCACGTCAAAGGGGGGGGCCAGTTCGGTGGATTCAGCGGTCCCGACGGCCTGGGGGTCGCCTGTCGCAGCCTGTGCAGCCTGCTTGATTACACGCAAATCAATTATCGCCTGCGAACATTCGACCACATTCGCGCCGCCCGCGGTTTTTGAAGATGTTCCATTCTCTTCGCTTGCTACAGACGCCGCCGTGCTCGCCTCTTCGCATCTTCGCCCGACTTAAGCAATCGACGAATCGCTCTCGAGGAATCAATGTCGTTTGACGTCAAGCTGCTCGATGGACTGCTGGTCTGCACAAAATGCCGTTCGGCACTGATCCGCGACGGCGATCATCTGATCTGCGTGAAACCCGATTGCCGCATTCAGTTTTCGATCCGCGATGAAATCCCGAACATGCTGCTCGAAGATTCGGTGGTCGTCCCCATCGGCAATTGGGGACCGATCATGGAGCGCAGCGGCCGTGATTCGGTCAGCGGCGCGAAGCCTTCCGCACGCTGATCCGTCCTCACCGTCGGGCATAGCAATTCGGCTTTGAAATCGGAGACCCGCGATGACAAGCCTCAGGAACGCCGATTGTGAGAGCCGTTCTGCCAAAATCGTAGCACGGACTGTCAGTCCGTGCGGATCCCGACGGCTCTGCTCCTTATTGACCATCCTCGCCCTCTGCGCACTCATCGGCTGCGGTTCCCGTGATGCATCGACGCCCGGAGATGGACCCGCGCCGCCGGCGCGCGAACCGCTTCCCACCGTTCCCGAGCAGTCCGAGCCCGAACTGCCGGAAGCAACCGAGCCAGCCGATTCGGTGACCGACACCGCGGTGCCGGCTGATGCCACCGCGCCCGATGAGCCTGTGGCCGAT
>JAGVKR010000388.1 GCA_020050375.1 Planctomycetales bacterium | reverse complement strand
CGACGTACAGCAGCCCCTTGGAATCGACGACGATGCTGTGCGGCTGGCTCAGCTCGCCCGGGCCGACCCCCAGCTTGCCCCAGGTCTTCACGAACTTACCGGTCTTGTCGAAGTGGACGATGCGATTGTTGCCGTAGCCGTCGGTGACGAACACATCCCCCCTGGGGGTGATCGCGACGTCGGTCGGGCCGTTGAGGTGCTTCTCGTCGTTCCCTGCCTCTTTGGGGACGCCGAGCGTGAGCAACAGCTCGCCTTTCGGAGTGAATTTGCGGATCGTGTGCTGGCGAAAGTCGGCGGCCCAGATGTTGCCGTCGCCGTCGATTCGCAGGTAGTGCGGCAGCGTGAACTGCCCCGTCCCCCACGAGTCGAGCAGCTTGCCGTCACGGTCGTAGACCTGAACCGGTGGATCGACGGCGTTGATTGTCCAGATGCGATCCTGCTTGTCGACAGCGACTCCCGTGACGTACCGCCATTTGATCGTATCGGGTTTCTGAGGCCAGCTCGGGTCGACTTCATAGCCGACGGCGAGATTGATCTTCGGGTATTGCGCGTTCGCCGGGGCGGGAAGGATTCCCGCAATCAGAAGCGCGAGGGCCGGTCCTCGGCATAGACAATACAGCGCACGTTCCCGGCGAGACTCCGGCAGCATGAGACGCTCTCTTTCAATCAGGTGGAAAACCAACCTCAACAAAGCGATGCGCATCATGGTCCCGCGCGAATCAGGCGTCAAGTTCGCCCGACCACGACGAACGCGTCAGCGTTCGAGCCGCGAGCTGGCCGGCGTCGCGGGTGATCGTCAGCGTGTAGGTTTCGAGGTCGAGGCAGTTGTCTTCAGTTCCGAACGGGTCTTCGATTTCGACGCTCGCCTCTTCCATCCCGAACAAGCCGAATGCGATCGTCGCAACAAGCCCAGGCGTCCACCAGCCGCACCGCTCACAGAGCACGATCGGCAGCGTCACCAGGTAGACGAGGATCAACTGCTTGATCATCGCCGCATAGGCGAACGGAAGGGGCGTTTTCTGGATCTTTTCGCAGCCTCCCTGCGAGTCGACGAGCCGCGAGAGCTCGTTCTCCATGTGTCGGACCATTTGCGGCCCGATCTTACCCGCCATCTTTTCGCGGTTGATCCAACCGGAGATCTCGGCGGCCAGTGCCGTTGGCTGATTGCCGAAGCGCGAAACCTCCTTGCAAATTCCCGGAGTGAGGAACATTTCCACCTCATCGAGCTCGCGTTTGCCACGCAGCGACAGTCGCAGGCAGATCACATACGCCGAGACAAGATCGGCCAGCTCGAGGCCATGCGTCGTGTACTCTGCACCGACGCGCACCAGGCTACGACTGCTGTTGATGAGCTGCCCCCAGTGCGATCGCCCTTCCCAATAGCGGTTGTTCGAGCCATTCATGCGGAAGACGATCAAAAAACCCAGCAGCGAACCGAGCACGGCATGCCCGGTGGGATCCAGGTCGTCGAATTGCGAGAGATTGATCCACCCGAAATTTGTCCCCTCATGAAAGACGACCTGCACGAACACGGCAAATACCGTGACGGCGAGGACGCGCGGCGCCGCCTGCGGCAATGCCGTGCCGCGCCACGAAAAGACTGTCTTCCACCAACTGTAGCGGTTGTATTCGATCATCGTCGATTCTCGATGCGGTGAGGAAAGCGTCGAGCGACGACAAAACCCGGAGCGCGGCAGATTTCGCGGGTGGCGCGACGAGCGGAGGTCAGATTGTTAGCAGGCGAAAATCGCTTCTGCAAGAGCGCCGGCATTACGCAAGAGTCCAACCCTTTCGCGGCTCGCGTCGCAGGAACCGATCGGCTTCGGGCGCGTTCGGGCAACGCAGGTTGATCGGGTCCCATTCGAGCGGCTTCCCCACCCGGTACGCCACATTTCCCAGGTGATTGGCTTCCGTCAGCCAGCCGGCGTATTCGAAATTGCACGTCGTCGGGGCTCCTGTCTTGCAAGCCACAATCCACTCAGCGTAGTGGCCGATCGATTTCGGAATCGACGGCTCGGGGGGGTTGAAGTCGGCGAACTCTTTCTCGGGGAGCAACACGTGCCGACCGTAGTCGGAAAGGAGCATCCCTTTATCGCCGACGAACAGAACCGCGCTATCCCATTGGGGAATGCTTCCCGCCGTCCAGAGCGCCGGCTTGTTGATCCCCTGATACCAGGTGAGCGACACCGGTGGGAGCTCGCCCCGCGAGCCGTATTCGTAGGTTGCCTGCATCGACGCCGGGGCCAGGTCGGGATGGGGTGGGGGGCCCTTGGCGGAGATGGTCAGCGGGCCTTTCAGATCGAGTGCCCAGAAGGGGAGATCGTTCCAATGGCTGCCGAGGTCCGACATGGTGCCATTGCCGAAATCCCACCAGCGATACCATTTGGGCCCCGGGACATAGACATTGTTGAACGGTCGGTGAGGAGCCGGCCCGAGCCACAGGTCCCAGTCCAGACCGCGGGGGACCGGGTCGGTTTCCCGCGGACGATCGCTGAGGGTCACGATGTCATTATGTTTACGGGCCTCTTCTTCGCTGGCGTGCCAGCCCCAGGCACGCGACACCCAAACGTGGACTTCCCGGACAGGTCCGATCGCCTGACCCTGAATCAGCTCGACAACGCGGCGGTAATTGTCCCCCGCGTGAATCTGCGTTCCCATCTGCGTGGCGACACGGGCCTTCGCCGCCGCCTCGCGAATCACCCGGGCTTCCCATACGTTGTAAGTCAGCGGTTTTTCGCAATAGACATGTTTGCCCAGTTGCAGCGCCGGCAGCGTGGCATAGGCATGGGTGTGCTCGCAGGTGCTGACGACGACCGCGTCAAACTCCGCGGAACGTTCGAAGAGTTGCCGAAAATCGGTGTATTTCTTCGCCTGCGGATACTTCTCGGCAGCCCGCTCCAGATTCGCCTCAGAAACATCGCAAAGCGCCACAATGTTTTCGGAGTTGACCCCTGCCAGATTGGAGGCCCCCCGTCCGCCGACGCCGATCACGGCGATATTCAGTTTTTCGTTAGGACTTGCCCCACGAAGAATCGCCGGCGCTCCGAGCGTTGCGGCCCCGGCTGCGAGCAGCGAAGTCCGCATAAAGTCGCGGCGCGTGGGGGAATGCCGTGTTTGCGCGTTGCGAGCGTTTAGTGAGCGGGGCATGGCGATTCCTAGTGGGGACGGTACCGCATTCTTCAACAGCCGCGTCCAACGGCCACTCTGGCCGGACCGCCAGTAAAGCAGCGTCCTCGTGCCCGGTCAAGACGGCTCGTAACCCCGCCTTGAGGCGGACCCAATGTGCGTCCGATCAAGCGAAAGCGCCCGCATGGATATGTGCGATCACGTTGTTCGAATGTCTACCGACAGTGTGCCGTCCTCGCCGGCGACCGTCTCAAGCCGGTACTACGAGCGTACCTCCTCGATGACAATTTCGTCAGGCAGCTTCAGGTTGTTGGCGGCGACTGACGAAATAATAACTGTAACCGCCGCGATGGAACGCTTCGTTCTCGCCTCTCTTCTCACCTCGGGCCGCTCTGATCGATGCCGCTTCGAAGCCAGCGAACACGCGAGTTGCCGCCGACCGGGCCGTCGGCGAGAAGTTTGGCGCCGATTTACGCCCGCTCGAACGATCAGGTTGCGAAGCTGTATCTCGAAATCGCCCAATTGTTTGTGGCTTATGGGAAACCGCATATCGCCCGCCGACGGCTGAAGTTCGTGATCGATCAATGCGGCGATTCCGCCGCGGCCGTCGAATCACGGACGCTGCTCGAATCGCTCGACGCCGAAAAGAGTGCGGCCGGCAGTCCTTCGGCAGTGACCCGATAGCAATCGTCACTCTCGATCTGACGGGAACGCTGGAATTTCGCCCGTCTCATCGAGCTCATCGAGGAACGGGACCAGGTCGTTCCAGGTGAAAAGCGCCACACCCGCCATTTTCAGGCGTCCGGCGACTTCCACGTATCGGCGGATGTCATCGGCCGAGTGGACCTTGCCGTGGCTCGTGTTCACTCCCAGTGCAAACGTGATCGGGACCGGTTTCGGCAGCCGGCGATTGAGCTCGAGCGACTCCGCCATCCGCTGCTCGAACAGTTTGAGGTATTTTTCGCCATATTTGTCGTGGTGGTAGTAGCCGGATATGTTGACCATATCGAGATATCCCCGCTCGACCCAAACCGGCCAGACCTGCGCGATCTGATGGTTTTTCGTGACGTGCGGTCCCCAGTTATAAATCGACACCTTGACGCCGGGGCGCTCGGCCCGGACCCCCGCGCTGATGAGGCGGACCAGCTCGGTGAGCTCGCTCTCCTTGAAGGTTTGCATCCGCTGTTGCTCTTCGGCCGGCGTGCAACCAGGGGGGAGGGATTTCTGAAAGCGCTCTTCGGCAGCCGGATCGAGACGCAACGGCCGGTTGTGATAGCGGATGTAGTCGAGCACAAGGCCTTCGACCGGGTATTTGGCGACGATTTCACGGAGGATCCCGACGATCCACGCCCGGGCTTCCGGGTGAGCCGGACTGATGTAGCCCAACGGTTCGCCATCAGGATGACGCAAGGCCCATTCTGGGTGGTCGAGCAAGATACCCGCCGGCTTCTCGTTGCCGCAGACAGCAACGCAAACGACGGCGTGCACCTGTAAACCCTGCGCCCGAGCCTCGCGCGCCAGAAGCGCCATCGGGTCAGAGGCGGTGTAATGCCGTTCCTTCACGATGTCGCTCGCATAGTAGGCCTGACCGGAACTGCCGGTAAAATACGGCATGATGACGTTGAGCCCGCTCGACTTGTAGCGGGCGATATTCTCGCGGAGCGTCTTTTCCTGTGTCGCCTGGTCGGCGTCGCGAGCCACGAACCGATCGGGGTGGAAATAGGCCCCGAGAAAAGGTCGCGGCAGGCCTCCGGCGGCAATCGAGGATGATCGTTCGACGATCTTGCCGGTGAAAGGTCCGAAAACTCCCCGGCCCCAGGTGATGCGGCCGGCACGCAGCTTTTCCCGCAATTCGGCCGTAAGAGGGTGCGCACCGAGCGGTTTTCCGTCCTGGAGAATCTCAAGCGATTCGTTGGCAACCGTGAGCTCGAACCGCGTCGGCCCCGGTTTCCATTCGGTCGGCACTGCCAAATTTCCAGGGAGCGTGACCCGATACGTCGCTCCGTAATCGGCCTGCTGCTCGGCCGAAAGGAACTCGAAGCGCGGCTCCCACGGCGTCCCGGTTTTGGAGGAGGTGGTGACGATCATGTCGGGCCCCACAGGCAACAGGCCTGTCACTCGTTGTCCCCACAGGTTCGCGATCTGGTCGACCTTTTTCGTCTCGGCTTCGTAGGGATGGATGTACTTGTCGTCGGGGGCCGGGTGCGTGAACATCCGCTGCGCAAAGCTCCAGGCGGAACGATCTCCGTCGTAACGCCACACTTCCCCCCAGGGCCACACACCGGCGTATAGCTCGCCCCCGTAAATCGCCAGCGACTGCGCTTCGCGGGCGTTACGAGAAACGCCCGGCATGGCGGGCGGCCAGCCTTTGAGCAGCTTCAGCTCGCTCCCCGCGTATTCGTAGATCTCCCCCGTCGGATAATGCCCGAGCAGCAGCCGGTCGTAGTAGTTGAGGGCTGCATAAATCTGATAACTGACATTCGGCACATGCTCTCGCAGTACCTTCCACGCCGTGCCATCGAAACACAACACGCGCCCGACATTTGTCGCCACGATCGTGTGCGTTTGCCACTGACCGAAGGCGTAGACGAACTCCGTGGGGATCGTGAGGTCAAATGTCCATTCCGCTTTCGGCTCGATCGCCGTGTCGACCTCCGGCCGCCAGGGACAGACGACGATTCGATTGACGAACGGCTGCGTCGTGCTCGCGAACTCCCGCAGGAACAGATGGCCTCCCGAGAAATAATGCTCGCCGAACCGCTCCGGCTTGCCCGACAGGCTGCGCAATACGTGGCCGTCGTGAAGGACTTCCTGCGAGGCCACCCGAAACCGCTT
>JAGVKR010000737.1 GCA_020050375.1 Planctomycetales bacterium | reverse complement strand
CGCCGCGGCGAGCAGCCCCGATTCGATGGCCGGGCGAATCCCTTCGCCGCTTTGGGCGTAGGCGAGCCCGGCCGAGTCGCCGATCAGAGCAACGCGATCGTGCCGCAGTTTTCGCGGCGGCCCGACGTACAGGCGATAGGCGTGGCCGTGAAAACGCGGCGTCATGCCCGACGGGATCCGTCCGCAATTCGCCAGCCACTGGTAGAAGGTCTCAACCTGCGCCGAGAGCCGGGTTTCTCCCTCACGGCCAAGGCCGATGTTGAGGAAGTTCCCCTTCCGAAAGCACCAGGCGTACCCCAGAAGGTCGTCGCAGAAGAACAACTCGGGAACGTGTTCTTCGACGAGACAATCGTGTTGCTGGTCGGCGGTCATCTCGAACTCGATCTCCTGCGCCAGGACGACTGCTTCGTCTCCGGGCGGCTTCTCGGCCGTGAGCCGCGCGACGGGGCAGAAGTGCCCCCCCGCGCCCACCAGCAATGGTGCAGCGATTTCGTCGTTGGCGATCCAGCGCTCTCCATCACGCCGCAGATTGGCGAGGGGCGTTCCCAGACGCAGCCGTGCCCCCGAACGCGCCAGCAGGTAGTCATCGAATTCGCAGCGACGGATGCCGTAACTCACCGGTCGGCCAAAGGAAGTGATGACCTCGGTCGCCCCGAGCAGACTCGTGCGAAATCCGGTGATTGGTTGCAGGACGCGGCCGCGGGCGTAGTCGTCGACGTCGATCTCAAGTTCGTCGACGACCGCGGGAGTGATCCAGCCGGCACAAACTTTGTCGCGCGGAAACCGGGCCTTGTCAAGCACGATCACATCGAGACCGGCTCGAGAAAGCTCCCGCGCGCACGAAGACCCGGCCGGGCCGCCGCCGACGATCAGGACGTCACAGGTATCCATGGCGGGGTCGAACAGATCAGATAAAGGGGGTAGTTCGAAAAACGAGAAATGACGAAATCAGAATGTCTCATGAAGCCCGAATGACGAAACTCGGAAAAAAAACGGCGTCTCGGATTCTACGGTTTCAGCATTTCTTCATTTCGGTCTTTGATTGTCATTCGTCATGGGAGTTTCGTCATTCGGCATTCCTTGCGGAATACAGATGCATCCGCGTCCAGGGGATGTCGTTATTGGCCTCCCGGGCGAAGACGACCTGAAACAGTTGCAGGCTGCCAACGGCGAAGGCGGCGATCGAGCCCGCCAGGTAGAGCCTCCACATCCGCGCGAACCGTTCGTCGAACATCCGGACAACCTCGCCCCTCGCCCGCTCGTGCCGCTCCAGCCAGTGTTCGAGCGTGCGAACGTAGTGCATGCGGATGTTCTCGACGTCGAGCACCGACAGATGCCAGGGTTCGAAGATCCTCATCATTTCGCTGAGCGCCGGAGGATAGGCGCCGGGAAAGATCCTCTTGTCGATCCACGGGTCGAGCGGCATGGGGGTGTTGCGACCGATCGTATGGATCAAGCCGCGGCCCGAGGGGGTGAGCACGCCATCGATCACGCGTCCCAACTCCCGAAAATTTTCGAGTCCAACGTGCTCCAGCATGCCCACCGAGACGAAAGCGTCGCAAGCGCCCGAGATATTGCGATAGTCGTCCTCCACGAATTCCACGCGATCGCTCAGCCCCAGCGACTTCGCCCAGTCGCGCGCATAGACGATCTGCTCGCGCGAAAGATTGAAAGCCCGCACGCTGACGCCGTACCGTTTCGCCATGTGCAGAGCCAGGCCTCCCCAGCCGCAGCCGGCTTCGATGACGCGGTCTCCCGGCCGCAATTGCAGCTTGCGGCAAACGTGGTCGAGCTTGGCCGTCTGGGCCTTCTCCAGCGTCATTCCCGGCTCGGAAAAATACGCGCAGGTGTACGAAAGGTTTTCATCGAGCCACAGTTTGTAAAATGAGTTGCCGAGGTCGTAGTGTTGATGGACGCTGTCGCGCGAGGCGTCGATGTGGTGCGGCCGGTGGATGTTCGGACGGGGGTTGAGAATGCGGCCGACGAGTCCGTCGGGGCGGGGCCGATCGACGGCGCGGGACATGGCGCTCAGGACGTCGACGAGATTCCCTTCAATGTCGATCAGTCCCTCGCCGTAACCATCGCCGAAGCCCACGATGGGCTGCAGCGCCATTCGCCTTAGAACCCGGCGGTCGCGGATGACGATGCTCCCCACGGGGGGAGAAGGCGAGGTGCAAACTGTCTCGCCATCCCACAGCACGACGCGGACGGCGGGATCTCCACAAATCCCGAGCACCGACTTGAGCATCCAACGCTCGAAACGACTCGACTTCGCCGCCTCCGGCTGCTTCGGGAGCACGCGGCCATTGTCCAGACCGTGTGTCTGCTCTAGCGAACTTGCGCTTTGCTCCCGACCGACCGGGCTTTCCCCGGCAGGCGCACCGAGCTTCATGACCGATTCCTTTCCCCTGTTGAAACTGGTATCTGACGGAATCGTTAGTGATTGAAAATTACTGGTGATCGAAGCAAGTGTCAAACAAAAAATGGGTTGCGTATAATTGTCGTTCCAGGAGGAGTCATCGTGATCGAAACAGTGCTGAAGAAGCTGGGGATCGGTGAAGTCGCCAGTGGCATCGGATCGGGGCCGGGAATGACCCGCGCCGGCGGCCCGGAAATCGTTTCGGTCAACCCCGCCAACGGCCAGCCGCTGGCGCGGGTCATAACCGCCTCCCGCCCCGACTACGATCGCGCCGTCGAACGCGCGCAAGGG
>JAGVKR010000236.1 GCA_020050375.1 Planctomycetales bacterium | reverse complement strand
CGCTCTTCCGATCTCTGTCGAGCAAAGTTGCCGGCGTTCGCGCCAACGCCGCCGACGCCCTCGGTCATCTCGGGCCGTTGAGCGCCGCGGCCGTCCCGCAACTGGGCAAAGCGCTCACCGATCCGGACGCAAACGTCCGACGCGAGGCGGCTCAGGCGCTGGGAGAAATCGGTCCCGCCGCCAAGGCGGCTGTCCCGACGCTTGTCTCCGCTTTGCAGGACGAACAGGGGGCGGTCACCGTGCACGCGGCGGAAGCCCTTGGGCGAATCGGTCCCGACGCCGTTCCGGAACTGACCAAAGCGATTGGCGACCCGGCGCACCGCGCGCTGGCAATACTCGTGCTCGCCGACATCGGTCCGGGGGCGAAGGCCGCCGTCCCGGCACTCGTCGGATTGCTCAAGGATAAGGACGTCGAAATCCGCCGCGAGGCACTGATCGCGCTGGCGCAGATCGGTCCGGGCGCGACGCAAGCCGTGCCCCAGTTGCTCACCGAGCTGAACGACGAGAAAAGCGAAATTCGATCGGGGGCGATCTACGCCCTGGTCAAGATCGGCGCCGACGAGAAGGTGATTCCGATCCTCACGAAGACTGTCGCCGACAAGACCGACCAGCACCTCCGCGACGTCAGCGCCTGGGGGCTGGTCACCCTTCGCCCGACGAACCCGGATTACGTCCGCCTGGCGCTACCGCATTTGATCAACGGGCTGTCGAGCGAAATGGAGCTCGTCCGTAGTGAAGCGATCGCCGCTCTCGGTCGGTTGGGCAAGTCGTCCAAGGTCGCCGTCCCCGAACTGACAAAGCTCCTTGAAAAAGAGCCGAACCCCGCCGTGCGAAACGATATCCTCGCGGCGCTGGGTGAGATTGGCCCCGGGTCCGAAGCGGCTTTGCCCGCCGTGCTGAAGTCGCTGGCGGATCCCGCGCCGATCATCCGTTACACCGCCTGCTATACGCTGGGCAAGATCGGACCGGCGGCCAAAGACGCGGTTCCCGTCCTGCTCAACAATCTGAAATCGAAAGATGAGTTCCTGCCGATCATCAGCGCCTGGTCGCTGGTCAACATCGCGCCGCAACAGGAAGGGCTGGCCGCTTCGGCCGTGCCGCTGCTCGCCAAGGGCTTGCAACTTCCTGACCCGCAGGCGCGGATCGAAGCCATCACCGCTCTGCAGAGTTTGGGAGGCCAATCGAAACCGGCGCTTCCGGCTTTGGAGAAGCTTGCCAAAGACCCGGACGAAGCGGTGCGCAAGGCAGCCGCCGCGGCAGTCAAGAAGATCAAGGCCTGATCGGCGTTGTTGAATTTCCAGATCGAAGCCTGCGTTTCGCGCTGCGGGCCCGCGAAAATGCCATTTTTGATCCACGGAACAACACGTCAACGCGCCGATCGAATCCTGGAGATTGGGCCAGATCCGGACTTTCGGGAGCCGCGTAGCGCGGCGATGGCTGAGGGATTCTCGACGTTTCTGGAAAGTGGCCCTTCCGATCCGAGCCTGTTCAGCACCGCAAAAGAGTACGCTTGTCGGAAGGCGGCGAATTTCCCCGACGAGGGTGGTCCTGCTATGCTGAGGGTTGATGTTCCGGATGAAATCATCGACTTGACCGTGGATGAGTATTTCCCGCGTTCCCAAGGACTCGTGCAATTTGACCGTGGCACAGGCCTCGAGGAACTGCAAAGCGCCTGGGGCCAACTGCCTAAGGAAATCCGATTGGTCGAAGCACCATGAGTAGCACATCCGAACTAGCCCCTACAATTTCAAGCGTCTTCGATCGACCTCACGGGGTCGTCGGAATCGTCGATGACTTATTGCAGGCATGTCCGGAGGAAGGCATCCGGCTGGAATGGCGCAAGGATTGCTGCCATGTCCGCACGCTCGTTGGCGGTGCCCAGGAGAACAATATTGTGCCGCTGCGTAAGTCGGTTTTTCGAGCCGTCCTGGCCCGTTTGGCGGCACTCTGCACGGAACCTGGAGGCCACTCAGTCTCACCCTACGGGGGTCACGGCAAGTTGTCCATTGGAACCGATTCTTCCAGGGTCTTTCGCGTTTCATTCGCCAATACTGTAGACCAACAGTGGATCGAATTGAGGCCGATTATCAGGACAGTCCGATTTGGCTTGGAAGCGTCCATTATGGAGTGCCTTGAGGGTGGTCCAAAATCATTTCGCGAAATTCGGCGTGCGCTTTACGATGCTGAGTGGGATATTCGGCCACAGGTGACTTGCGGCATAATCAACGAAATGATTACCGATGCACTCATTGAAGTTGAGGAAATTGACGGAGAGCCCAAACTCGTTTCACGTGCTGAGCCGTCCAATGGCAGTCCGACAGCCGCCTAGTGCGAATGTTTGGGGTGCCCCCTGCAACGGCGTCACGGCAGAATTGACAAACTGTTAACCCGGCACGAGAGCGGAAGCTACGGAATTAGGGCCCGAAAGACGCCTTTCTTGCTCTAACCGCGGCAATCGCCCTCGCGCCGGGATTCCAACCGCAAAAAACAAACTTCGACCATGACGAAACCAATTCAATTCCCCGGAGAGGCTGCGTCCAACGCATTCAGGGACACCATCGCCCGCCAGGAGCCGGTCGCGCTGCGGACATACACGCCGAGCCAGATGGTTCTGGCGCGGTCGGCCGGTGTCTTCCACTGGACTCCTGAAGGTCGTCGGCTTTACGACTATTCCTCGGGTGTTCTGGTTGCCAACCTGGGGCACAACCCGACGCGCTGGATGCACCGGCTGGCGCACGCGATGGGGTGGACGCGCGATTTATTCCAGGGGCAGGCGATCGAATCGATCCCCGACGACGACTATTTCACCGCCGTCACGATGACGGCCTACAACGCCGTGACGCCGATCGAAGCCCAGGCCGTGGAGCGACTGGTGAAGAACATCCAGTCGTGGCCAGGAGGCCAGCGGCTCGATACGGTGATGTGGGCCGCCTCGGGCTCCGAAGCGGTGCAGAAGGCGCTTTGGGCCTGCCTGCATCGCGACACAAAGCGCGACATGATTCTGGCGACCCGCTTCGGGTTCCACGGCAAGAAGGGACTGGCGGGGGCGGTGACCGGCAGCGAAACCGACCACGACCGCGACCCGCGCGTCAGGTTCATCAGCTTCCCGATGAAAGAAGTTGACGACGTCGCGAAATACGGTCAGCCGATCGACCTGGCTCCGTACCGCCGCGAGCTCGACGCACTATGGAACGAATTCGGCAGCCGATTGAACTGTCTGATCACTGAGCCCTACCTGGGGGGGGGCGGAAGCTACCATCCCCCGGCGGCCTATCATCAGATGCTCCAGGCGTTCTGCCGCGAGCACGACATTCTGTTGATCTTCGACGAAGTCCAGGCGAACTTCGGTCGGACCGGCTCCATGTTCGCCTTCGAAAAATACGGCATCGAGCCCGACTTCGTCGTGCTGGGGAAGGGGCTCGGGAACGGGGTCCCTGTTTCAGCCGTTGTGGGGCGCGGCGACGTGATGGCCAGCCTCAAGTACGGCGAAGCCTCCGACACCTGGAGCGCCAACCCCCTGGGATGCGCCGCGGTGCTGGCGACGCTCGACGAATTCGAGGGAACCGACGTTCTCGCGCACACTCGGTCGCTGACGCCGGTTTTCATTCAGGCACTCGACCGACTGAAGGAAACCGGGCTGGTGACGAAGGTCCGCGGCGAGGGCCTGGTGTTCGGCATTGAATGCGCCGATTGCGGCGACCGGTCGAGTCAACAAGTCGCGGTCGAAATCGTCAAAGCCGCCTATCTGGGAGACGACGGCGGAAAAGGGGAGGGAATCCACCTGTTGGGCCCGTTGGCGGGAAATGTCATTCGCATCAGCCCGCCAATGACGCTGACTCACGAGCAGGCCCGTGACTCGCTGAACCTCCTCTACCGCCTGGTCTCTAAACTCGCGGTGTCGCTTCAGACGGCGACACGCTCGTAGGATCGCCTTTACGCGTCGTCGCATAGTGACTCCTTCAGACGGTACCGGCGTGACGAAGGCAATCGATTGACCGAGCGACGCGTGATACCGCCTGAAGGCGATCCTACGAACGCATGAGACCGCGTAAGGCCGTACTACGAACGTGGTTGCCTGAAGGCGAGACCAGAGTCTGTTGCTCTTGACGCAAGTTTCAATTGCAACGATAGTTTGCGCTCTTCAAACGGTCGCCGGCGCGAGTGTTTTGCGCCGAAACACATGGCACTCGGCTGCGCCTCGCGGCTATACGATATTCCCTGAATCCAGAGCCATCGTCCTGCATGTCTGTCACTGAACCAGATCGCTTCGAAGTCGCCCGCCTCGAGAAGTTGACCGCCATCGAGGCCCTCGGGCTCGATCCGTGGGGGGAACGATTCGACGATCATCGGCCGATCCGCCAAGCGCGCGAGCTGTGTCCTACCGAGCCGGGCACGGCCGGCCCGGAGATCCGCGTCGCCGGCCGGATCATGCTGCGGAACAACAAAGGAAAGCTCAAGTTCTTCCACGTGCAGGATTGGACCGGGCGGATTCAGCTCATGTGCTCGAAGGGAGACTTCTCCGAAGAGCAGTGGAAGCTGATCGAGCTATTGGATCTGGGCGACCTGATCGGCATCGACGGACACCTCAAGGTTTCCAATACCGGCGAAAAGACGATCGGCGTCGCGAAAGTCACGTTTCTGACCAAGTCGCTCGCCCAGCCCCCCGAGAAATTCCATGGCGCCAAGGACGTCGAACTTCTGCTCCGCCAGCGGTACATCGACCTGATCTACAACGAAGGGGTCCTCGAGCGGATGCTCCAGCGCGGCCGAATCATCGACTCGATCCGCCGCACGCTGCGCGAACGGGGCTTCGTCGAAGCCGAAACGCCGGTGCTGCACGCGATCGCCGGTGGCGCCGCGGCCCGCCCCTTCACCACGCATCACAACGCGCTCGATATGGAGCTTTACCTCCGCATCGCGCTGGAGCTGCATCTCAAGCGGCTGATGGTCGGCGGCGTCGAGCGGGTTTACGAGATCGGCCGCGTCTTCCGCAACGAAGGGGTCGACAGCACGCACAACCCCGAATTCACGATGATCGAGCTGTACCAGGCGTACGGCGACTACGAGACGATGATGGACCTGACGGAGGCAATCTTCGTCAACGCGATCCGCGCCATCTCTTGCCCTGCGCCAGGGGGGGCCGGGGAGGGGCGCGCTGCGTCTGATTCGGCCGTCGATAAGTTGCCGGAGTCTTCAGGGGGCTTACGCCCCCCGCTCGCCGGCGAACTGCAGCGTCCGTGGGGGGAGAAGATCATCGACTACACGCCGCCGTGGTCCCGCAAGAAATACGGCGACCTGTTCCGCGAGCATGCCGGCTGCGACATGCACGACGCAGCGGCGGTTGCAGCCTGCGCGCAGAAGCATCATCTGCCGACCGCCGGCAAGCATCCCGATGTGATCGTCAATGACGTCTTCGAAGCCGTGGTCGAATCGCACCTGCACGGGCCGGTGTTCGTCATCGACTACCCGGCGACGATGTGCCCGCTCACCAAGCGTAAAAAAGGCCAACCCGAGATCGCCGAACGCTTCGAGCTGTTCATCGACGGGATGGAACTGGCCAACGCCTACACCGAGCTCAACGACCCCCGCTTGCAGGAGGACCTGTTCCGCACGCAACTGGCGGGCCTCCCCGAAGAAGACAGCATGGCCAAGATGGACACCGATTTCGTCCGCGCACTCAAGGTGGGCATGCCCCCCGCAGGCGGGCTCGGGATCGGCATCGACCGCCTGGTGATGCTCCTCACCAACAGCCACAGCATTCGCGATGTGATTTATTTCCCGTTGCTGCGTCCTGAAATTGGCGGGGGTACAGTCGGAGGACCGGATGTTGCAGAAACGGTCACGCGTGACCAAACGAAAGACGATTCAACCGCGTAGCCCGGCGGCAACCGGCAGCCGCCTCCGATTGGCTGGGGCTCTGCCAAACGAAACAATTCATATGTATGATCGGAATGTTTTGGGTACAATTTCTTTGACTCAACACACAGGGGCCAAGATGCCGGTCGTAATCGGTTTTGTCAGCGAAAAAGGCGGTGTCGGAAAAACGACGACCTGCTATCACGTCGCCTGTGCTTTGCAATGGTTTCACCAGAAAAGGGTCTTGGTTGTCGACACCGATTACCAGCGCGGCGGAATAACCTGTCGATTCATTCCCACGCTGATTGAGGACTTTCGCTCAGGAAAACTTTCGGGCACGACATTGTTTGACAAGTTTCAGCAACTTTACAGTGGGGGAAAGTTAGCTACAAACATTGATATCCTTGACACCCCGGAACACGTAAAACTGATCCCCGCTGATCCGAGGCTCGCTACAGTCACCGTTGAGAAGATGCCAGCAACCAACAATATTCGTGAGAATACTCGGCGACTTTGGGAGCATCTTGCTGTAATTCGAAACGTCTTGGAGCCGGTTGGGGATGATTTTGATTTTGTTCTGATTGATTCGCACCCCGAGATCTCCGACCTGCTTCGGTCCGTCGCGTATGCGTGCGATTATTGCGTTTCGCCCGTCAAACTCGACCTGCAATCAGCGATTGGGGTGCCGTCCGCGATGCAGGCGATCAACGAGGTCAATAGCGACGTCGAAATGATTACTGCGGCACTGGGCCCGATCGAGGGCTTTAAGGAAACTCAATTCACGGGCGCAATTGGAATGATGGCCCGTGAATGGGGTGGAATCTTAAAGGCAACCGAACGTGTTGAGTTTCGACGTTTGGAGCGAACGGGCGGAGTTTTCAAGGCATATGTGACTGAAGGTGATGGCTTGCGGCAGGCTGCGCAGCAACGATGCGCTGTTTTCACGCTGTCGGGTGCAAATGCCGACAAGCAGTCTGCACAATTGCGGGCTCTGACAGAGGAGTTGATCGCAAAATGCCCACCGAGATAACAGAAAAGATTGACGTACGCCTTTTGGTCGAGTGGTTGGGAGTACAAGGCGCACGCGCGGGATTAGAGCACAGCAGGGTATGCACGAACGATAATCTCGTTCATATTGCCCGTGAACTCGGCATCTCGGCTTCGAAGGGAACACGAAGGAAGGAACTCGTAACGGAAATCGTGCGCGTTGCTGGCAGGCGAATTGACAAGCCAATCGAAGAACTGATGCGGATGGAGCGCGACGAATTGGTTGCGTATTTCGAAGGCATGCGCGTCGACACCGAGGAGCTTGTCGAGCTAATAAAGCAGTTAAACCTAAACCCTCGAGATCATGGGCGTCGTAGTCTAATTGAGTTTGCGGCCCAAGAGCTCAGCGAAACCGGACGGTTTTTGAGGGTTTCCAGCCAAGGATTGCCGCATTCTGTGTAGCCCTTTTGCATTTCCGGCACGTTCGCTGATGAACATCTAAACGGGGTTTGAAAGTTTCTGCTTCAAGCGCGAAAGCACAATTGGATCAATCGGTGGCCACCGCCACCCAACCGCCAAAGGACTGGCCCATGTATAAGTTTTTGCTTTGTGCCCGGTATCTGCGGACGCGCTACATCGCGCTGGCCAGCGTCATCAGCGTGACGCTCGGCGTCGCGACGATGATCGTCGTCAACAGCGTCATGGCGGGGTTCAGCACCGAGATGCGCGAACGGATCCACGGGATCCTCGCCGACATGGTGCTTGAAGCGCAGAGCATGGATGGCAACGCCGATCCCGAGGGGCAGATGCGGCGAATCCGCGAAGTCGCCGGCGAATACATCGCCGCCATGAGCCCGACCGTCGAAGTCTACGGCATCCTCAATTTCAATTACGGCGGACAGTTCATCGCCCGCCCGGTCACCCTGATCGGGATCGATCCCGAAACAAAATCGCAGGTCGGCACGCTGGTCGATCATCTCGAGAACTACCATCCCGTTACGGACGACACCGGCAAGGTGGTCGCCGCGGCCCTCCGTTCGCGCGATCAGCCGCCGAACTGGGATCTGCTCACTTCGTATATGGAATATCGAAAGCTGAGAACGAAAGAGATTCCACTCGACGTCGACGAAGACGAAGGCCCTCCGGCCGATGAGATCAAAGATAAGAAAGCGGCCGATGACGTCGATCCCTTCGGAAACGAGGAACGATCGGGACGTCTGACTCCCGAGCAGCGGGCCGCCCCCCTGGCGGCGCGGGTCTACGTCGGCGCCCAGCTCGTCAGTTTTCAGTACGAAGACCGCGATACCGGCCGCACGAAGACGATGGCCATGATTCGCCCTGGCGACGACGTGTCGATCAGCACGATCGGCACGAATCGTCCGCCAACGCCGCAGCATTTTCCCGCGACCGTCGTCGACATCTTCAAGAGCGGGATGAGCGAGTACGACTCGAGCCTCGTCTTCTGCAATCTCGAAGAATTGCAACGGGTCCGCGGGATGATCGCGCCGGACGGCACGAAATCGATCACGACAATCCAGATCAAGCTCAAGGATTACGCCGACGCCCCCAAAGTTGTCGAACGATTGCGCGACGCGTTTTCACCATCAATGTACCGCGTCAGCACCTGGGAGCAGAAGCAGGGACCGCTGCTGCAGGCCGTCGAGGTCGAGGCGGCGATTCTCAATGTGCTGCTGTTCCTGATCATCGCCGTCGCCGGGTTCGGCATCCTCGCGATCTTCTTCATGATCGTCGTCGAGAAGACGCGCGACATCGGAATCCTCAAATCGCTCGGGGCCAGCTCGCAGGGAGTGCTGTCGATCTTCCTCTCATACGGCCTGTCGCTGGGGATGGTCGGGAGCGGCGTGGGGGTGATCGTGGGGCTGCTCTTCGTCAAATACATCAACGAAATCGAAGCGGGACTGACGTGGCTCACCGGGCGCAAGGTCTTTGACGAAACGATCTACTACTTTCCCAACATCCCGACGCGGGTCCATCCGATGATG
>JAGVKR010000786.1 GCA_020050375.1 Planctomycetales bacterium | reverse complement strand
CGAGCCGCCGCGACAAAGCGGCTCCCCACGACCAGCAGGCGGTGCTCGTTCCCGGGCGCAAATCGCTCGACAAGGACGCCATTCCCCTCGCGCTCGGCCATGACGAACGCCGCCTCGACTTGTGTCTGCGTCAGGAGGTTCGTAAACACCCCTCGGGCGTGATTCGCGTCGCGCGGCTTCACGACCACCGGCAGGCCAATCTCATTGGCGGCAACCCAGGCGTCGGCAGCGTCATTGGCCAACCGCCCTTCGGGGACCGGCACACCGGCTGCTCGCAACAGAATCTTTGTGAGCTCTTTGTCCTGCGCGATCGATTCGGCGATAGCGCTCGTCCGATCCGTTTCGGCCGTCCAGATGCGCCGCTGCTTCACCCCCTGCCCGAGTTGCACCAGGCTTCCCGAATTGAGGCGCCGCGCCGGGATTCCTCGAGCATCGGCTGCCGCCACGATCGCCGCCGTGCTCGGCCCCAGGCAGACGCGATCGGCGAGCAGCCGCAGCTTTCGCACTTCAACCTCGACGTCGTACGGCCGGTCGTAGATGGCCGCCAGGACCAATTCGCGGGCGGCAAACAACGACGCCCGCGCCAGTTGCTCGTCGCGATACCGCACGACGACCTTGTAAACCCCCTCTTCCGAGGTCTCGCGAGCTTTGCCGAAACCGACGTTTGTTCCGGCCAGGCTTTGAAGCTCGAGCGTCACGTGCTCGAGGATATGCGCCGGATAGGTCCCGTCGCGCAATCGCTGGAAGAACCCTCCCCGTTCGCCGATGCTGCAGCGATGCTCGACCATCGTCGGCAACCAACCGATGAGGCGATCGGTGAACCCCGGAATCGAGTCGGAAGGGGAGTCTTTGAGTTCCTGCAAATCGACCCAGGCTTCGAGGACAGGGTGTCTCGACCAGATGTTCGGGCCGCGCAGGACGAGGATTTTTCGGATTTCCATGACTTTCAATCGATCCGCAAACGGTACGGGCACTCTTCCAGGCGGGCTGCTGTCGGGGGGACGTCGCGCGACCGAAGGGATGCGGACCAGTCCGCACAGTCGGCGTGCGCCGCAAAACCGGCAGGGTCACAGACGACTGAGAGAGACCGGCCAGGCCGGGTCGCACTCGACAAACGCGGCAGGGGCGCCGCTCTGGGAAGGGGGGGAAGCTCCAGGGGGGCCGGGCTGCACACTTTGCAACCCGTTTGAATGCACGACTCGCGTCGATGCTCTCATGGTACACGGCAGTGTATTACGGTCCGGGATACAGACGACGATCACTAATTCCGAGGTGAGACGTCGGGAGTGACTTTCCCTCACTCTCGGTGAGGCTCGTCCGTGATGCGCTCGCTCAGGCCGCAGGATTCGACGTGCCGGCAGGATTTGTGGCGGGGGTTGAGAAACTCAACTGTTCCGGGCGTGTCGAACTGTCCTGCCGCATCATGCGGCCGGACTTCGCTATGGGACCGTAACTTCCCAAGTGCTTGACGATGCATTCTAATGGTGTCGAATCGAAAAGTACACAAAAAAATTGATGATCTCCGCGGAAACACCGTCGCAGCGCGAGCCATCCCCCACCTGTGAACGTTCCCGTCCATATCTGGAGCCATCTCCCCCCGCAAACCCGCGCCGAGATTGAGTCACAACTGTTTGCCGGCGAGGCGGTTGTGGCGGCCTTTTGCCCCAATCTCAGCAGCACGCTCGACTTTGCCGGCGGGGTGGTCGTTCTTACCAATCTTCGCCTGTTTGCTTCGGCGGCGCCTTCGGCGCGAATGCCTGACGAAATAGACAGCGCCCACTGGACATCGTGGGATCTGGCCGACGTTCAAGCCCTTGTCGACACGGATCGCGGGGGACTTGGAAGGCTGGAGGCGCTCGGCGCCGATCGCCGCCTCGGCTGCTGGAATTACACGGTCGGTCTGGCCGGCGCAGCGCGAGAGCTGGTGGAAGCGTTTCAGAATCTGAAGGTCGAAACGCCGCGTCTTGTTTCAGCCGACGTCGAAACCGAGATTCCCGAGGCGGAAGAGCGCGAGACCGCGGCGAGCGTGGGGGCTTTGTTTCGGCTGTTTCGCTTTGCCCGCCCGCAACTGGGGGCGCTCACATTGGGGCTCTTTCTCACACTGGCCACGACGGCCGCCGGCCTGGTTCCTCCCTACCTGATCAGTCCGATCGTCAAAATTCTCAATTCGTATGAGTCGCGGGTCGCCGACGTCGGCGAGGATGACACGCTCTCGCAGGCCGAGCGGGACGTTCGATTCCAGCAGGTTCGCGAGCAGAACCGGGACTCCTTTCGAAAGGTTTGGTGGTGTTTCGGAGGCTTCGCCGCTGCCGCCGTGGCGGCGTGGGGCTTCGGCTGGGCGCAAGGCTGGGTGCTGGCGTGCGTCAGCGAGCGAATCAGCGCCAACCTCCGCAACACCACGTATCAGCACCTGCAGCGACTGTCTCTCGATTTCTTCGGCGCGAAGCGGACCGGCGACCTCGTCGCGCGGATCAGCAGCGACACCGATCGCATCTGCAATTTTCTCTCGGACAATCTCACCGACTTTGTCACCAACGTGCTGATGATTGTCGGAACGGCGATCGTTTTGTTCTATATGGACCCGCTCCTGGCGCTGGCGGCCCTGCTGACGTTTCCCGTCGTCGGCTGGCTCACCTTCCGCTTGCGCGACAGCCTGACGCACGGCTTCCTGCACGGCAGTCGGACCTGGGGCGACATGACGAGCATTCTCGCCGACACAATTCCGGGAATCCGCGTCGTGAAAGCGTTCGCCCAGGAGGGGCGCGAGGTCGATCGCTTCCGGCAGGCCAATGACCGGATCGTCGCCGCCAACAACCGGGTGAATGCCGTCTGGACGTTCTTCTGGCCCCTCGTCGCTTTGCTCACCAATGGCGGGATGCTGGTCGTCTGGGCGGTTGGCGCGTGGCAGATTTACAACCGGCGGATCACGGTCGACGTGTTGATGTCGTTCATCGGTTACATCGGCCGGGTCTACATGCAGCTTGAATCGATGAGCCGGATGGCGACGACGACGCAGCGCGCGGCGGCGAGCGCCCAACGGGTCTTCGAGATTCTCGATCGCGTCCCAAGCGTCCCCGAGCCGGCCCAGCCGATTCACCCCGGCAAGCTCCAGGGCGCCATCGAATTGCGCAAGATCAGCTTTCGCTTCGGCAATCGGCAGGTGATCGACGAGGTCGATCTAACGATTCGCCCCGGCGAGATGATCGGGCTGGTGGGAACAACCGGCGCGGGCAAGAGCACGCTCGTCAATCTCGTCTGCCGGTTCTACGACGTCAGCGACGGAGCGGTGTTGGCCGACGGCACCGATATCCGCTCGTTCCCCGTCAGCGAGTTTCGCCGCAATATCGGCATCGTCCTGCAGGAGCCGTTTCTGTTCTATGGCACGATCGCCGACAACATCTCCTACGGAAAACCGGAAGCGACGCGCGAAGAAATCATCGCGGCCGCTCGCGCCGCCCGCGCGCATGAGTTCATCCTGCAACTGACCGACGGATACGATTCCATTGTCGGCGAGCGGGGACAAACTCTCTCGGGTGGAGAGCGACAACGGATTTCGATCGCTCGTGCGCTTTTGATCGACCCGCGGATTCTGATCCTCGACGAAGCGACCTCTTCCGTCGACACGCAGACCGAACGGCAGATTCAGGAGGCGCTCGACAACCTCGTCCGCGGCCGGACGACGATCGCCATCGCCCACCGCTTGAGCACGCTCCGCAAAGCCGATCGCCTGGTCGTGCTCGAACGAGGCCGGATTGTCGAGACCGGCACGCACGAGCAGTTGTTCGACGCCAGCGGCCCCTACGCCCGCCTTTATCAGGCGCAGATGCAGCTCGCTCAGCAATTGACGAGCCCGATTTCTGACGCCGAACGCCCGGTCACAGTCGATGGTCTCCGCGACGAGGAGGACAACGAACGATGAGCGGAGCTTTCACGCGATTCGATTCGAATCGGTCCGACGGCAGCCTGATCTGGTTGTGCGTCGGCGGAGAGAAACCACAAAATACACGAACGACACGAAAAAGAAGTTTGGAAGAATCCTTTCGTGTTGTTCGTGTATTTCGTGGTTTCCTCCCGTCGATCGTTCGAGGCCACCGATTCCGACAGTGCTTTGAAGACACCGCGACAGCTCACCGCAATTCGAACCGTAGCTGTTTCGTCGAGGAGGTCGGGTGATGGTTCACGCCGGAATTCTCGAATTGGCCTACGACTCGTTCGGGCGCCTGCTGTTGACGCTGCCGGACGGCACATCGCACACGGGAGTGATCCCCGTCCGCTGCTTCCCGTTTACCGATCCGACGCAATGGATTTCGTTCTGCGATGCCGACGGGCACGAGGTTTTTTGTCTCACCGGAATGTCCGAGTTGCCGACTGAGACGCGAAAACTGCTCGAAGCCGATCTCGCCCGCCGCGAGTTTGTGCCGGTCATCCAGACAATTCGCAGTGTGTCGCCGGGGGCCGAGCCGACCGAATGGGACGTCGTCACCGACCGGGGCGACACACGCTTCACGCTGACCAGCGAAGATCAGATCCGTCGCTTGGGTTTGCAGTCGGCAATCGTCACCGACGCCCACGGCGTGCGCTACCAGATCCCGAGTCTCGAAGCCCTCGATGTTTCGAGCCGGCGGATTCTGCGGCGGTATTTGTGATTCGTGGCTCACTCCGTCGCCACGTCGGCGGCGGCAAACACATCGTCGACGGCGACGGAGAATCCCGGCAAATGCGCCGACGTTGCCTGCGTCCCTGCTCCGAATTCGCCGTGGACCAGATACGTTGTTCCGTCGAGCTTCAGCACAGCGATCCGGCGTTCCTCCGGGTCGATGACCCAATACTCGGGGATTCCGGCTTGGGCGTAATCTTCCCGCTTGATCTCCAAGTCGCGCTTGCGATTCTCCTCCCCTTCGCTGAGAACCTCCATGACGAGATCAGCGCCGTCGGGTTGCGTGCGGACATCGTGAATCCGGCCGGGTCGCAGGTACACGACGTCTGGTTCGCGGTAAGTTCCCGCCCGCAGCCGCACCGGCAATGGAGCAAGCAGCACAAGCCCCGCGGCATGGGCTCGCACGTGGGCCTCAAGAACCTTATGTAAGAACTGCACGATGAGCTGGTGCAGGATCGTCGGCATCGGCAGCACTTCCAGGCAGCCTTCCGAAAGTTCCACGAACCGATTGGTGTCGAGCGCGAGATAATCGCGCTCAGACCAGTCCCCCTGCGCGGGAAACAGGAGCGCAACTTCCCACGGAGGCTCGCCGGGCCGCGAACTGCGCCGCGGAAGCCGGTCAATTGGCGGAATCGTTGTCGACATGAGCAAGGGTCCCGATCCTGGATGTTTCGCGAAGCACTGATTGGAGATCCCTCTCCACACCTGATGATAATCGACGACCGGCAGGGCTGGCAAACTCCGTTCTCGAGGTCCGCAGGTCACCTCCGTTCTTGGCGGGGTTCGACATCGATGGGTGCCGGGATGCGAGTCTCTTCGAGCCGATTTCCCGCCGCTCGATGTTCGAGAATCGCCCACGCTTTTTCCGCGATCACGCTTCCCGCTTCGACCGGCGGAAGGCCGCCTGAATAGATATTGGAAATCACGGTGTACTCGAATCGAATTTCGGCATTGCCGCTGAACTCGGCGGCCCGCCGCTGCTCGTCGCGCTCTTTCAGTTGATACATCATGTACGCCGAGAGGCTCTGCGACGACAGGGCGTCTCCGCCCGGCCGCTCGCCGATCAATAGAATCGTCAGCCGCGCGCCGGTGAGCGCGGCGACCTGCTCGGCCAGTTTGACGCGACCGTATCGAACAGCGATCGGCCGGCCGACGTTCAATTGGCGGCTGGCGAGACCATCAGTCAACACCGGAAGCAGCTCGGCGATGTTCGCATGGACGGCTACGGCGCTCAGTCCGTCGGAGACGACCACCTGGACGTCGCCATCAGTTCGAGCCAGTTGTTTCGCACTGCCGGGCGACAGCCGCGCCCCGAGATTTGGTGAATTGAGATGCCGCGCTTTGTCGCCGGCCTCTGTTTCGAGGACGAGAAAATCGGCCGTGCGCTTCAGGAACTCGGTTTCGAGCTCGGCGGAGACTGCTTGCCGGGCGATGGCATGATTTCCTCGCAACCGGCGGCTGACGTCGTTGGCAGGTCGCGGCCCGGCGGTCTCGAAGCCGTAGAGCGCGGGCGTCGCGCGCCGCAGTTCCACGAGCTCGGTTTCGTCGGCACAAAAGATCCGGGGGTTTCCCCAATTCGGACCGCGTTCGACGATTCCCGCAGCATTGCGGACGAAGATGCCGCGCTCGATTCCCCATTCGAGAAACTCCGGCGCCGGCGCGCGTCCATAGACCTCGCGCAACGTCTGATCGTCGTGGCCGCTGGTGTCGAAGTAGGCGAGCATGCGGTCGGTGTTGAGATAGACGTCCATGTAGTAGTTGGCTCCGGCCGCCGCCAGGAGCTGCGTCGCCATCTGCTGCCCTTCGAGCGTGATCTGCGAATGGAGCGTGTAACAGGGGGCCATTCCCATCGGGAGCCCGAGCAACTTCCCCATGAAATGGTCCTGCAGATTCGAAATCGTCATCTCGAAATTGTCGACGTGCGTCTCGGGGCCGATGAACCCGGTGACGTTGTTCACCATGAAGGGCCGGTAGCGTCGTGCCAGCGTGTAACAGAGCGCTTCGCAGGTGGTCATGTCG
>JAGVKR010000094.1 GCA_020050375.1 Planctomycetales bacterium | reverse complement strand
TGGTGAGTTGATGGGCCTCGTCCAATAACGTTCGCACGGCCGACTCCCGTTGGTCGCTGGCCGTGGCACCCGAAAATTGAACTGTGACAATACACTAGCGGCTTCCCTCGTTCATCGATGAGCCGAACAGTCAGAAACGGCTCGGCGTCCTTCGTTTGCTGAATCAGCTCATCGGCACGGCAGAATGGCGCGGTCAGCACGAGCAGAAATGCACACGAGCAGCCGAACGTACGGGAAGGGCGCATCGAGAATCTCCTCACCGTGTTGCGTGTGAACGGGTCTCCGAAAAGATAGAGACTTCGGGCCGGAGGTTTTGTCTACGTCACTGTCCCGGTTCAACCTCGACTCGGTAAAATCCGGCGATGACGACGACCGACATTCCACGATCTCGAATCCGACTGTCGCACTGGGGCTGGTTCGCCGCAGCTCGCTTCAGATTCCGGTTTTGTTCCGAACGCCCAAAAGGGAGAGCCCCAACGGGGGCGAGATTCTATAGCCAAGGGCGATAGCCCTGGGTAATCGCGCCACATGCAACGAAAGCCCCGAAGGGGTGAGATCCTAACCTCGCGCACAAGGGAATCTCACCCCGTTGGGGCTCCTGCGAATGCGACGAATCGTGACCCAGGGCTGTCGCCGCTGGGCTGTAGAATCTCGCCCCATTCGGGGCTGTGCTGACGAACGCCATCCGTGGCGTTTCGCGGGTCGGTGCGCGCGGATGTAGAGCGGGATTTTCCCGAGACGCTCGCGGATCGGCACTGAGGGCGATCCCTACAGACTCACGTCCTGCGAGGGATCCTTGCCGCACTCGATGCCTCCCTTAGCGTTACGATCGCCCTCACTGCGTCCGCACAACCTCCACCGCGCTCAAAGTCGGAACCCCCCGCTTCGGGACCAGCTCAATCAGCAGGTTGTCGGTGACCTGTACGCCGTCGAACTCGTGGACGATGGCGGTTGCCGTGCCGCTTTCAGCGGAATCCAGCGTCACGTTTTCAACGGCCGTATTTCCCTGGAGCCGCACGGCGAACTCGGCTGGTTCGGTTTTCGGACCGATGCGGGTAAAATGCAGGCGGACGCGATATTTCGCGGGAGCGTCGTTCGGGCCCAATAGTGGCAGCGTCAGTTCGCGCAGCCCTTCGGCCCAAGACGTGTACAGCCAAGGTGTCTCGGTGCCGGCGACCGTCGTCGACGTTTCGCTCACGCCGCTATAGCGTTCTTCAGCGACGAACTTCGGCTTGAAGTCGAAGGCGATGTCGAGTGTGGTCTCTTTATAGGTCTTGCGGCGCGGGTACGAGAGCCAGATCACGCCGTTGGCATCCTTGCGGTCGCCCGGCGCGCCGAGATTGATCGCCATCGACTTGACCGGCGTGCGCGTTCCCACGGCGCTGTGAATCGTCCACTCGCGGCGCGGCGCGCGCGGCTCCATGACGATCGTCGAGGCGATCGAGAACAGGCAGACACAGCCGGCGCTGGCCTCGGGAATCATCACCAGCCCGTTGGCCGGGATGGCGTTGATCCAGCAGCCGAGGCGATGGCCGGCGAAGTGATTCGTCCCGGCGTCGGCGTTGAGATCGTAGAAGGCCGACTCGCCCGAACGGAAGAGGAGCATGCCCGAATCGCAGCCGGTGAACATGCCGCAGTGATGCCCCGTTCGCATCAGGCTCCAGGGGACTTCTTCGCCGGTCAGCGGATGGACGCGGGTTTTCTGCTTGCCGGTGCTGAGATTGAACGACCAGGGCTCGGCCAAAACCTGCTCGCCGATGATGATCGGGCGGTGCTTGTAGTTGGCGTCTTTGGCCCACAGCTTGTTGCCGTCGTTGGCCGAGAGGGCGACGAGGCGGCGGCGCTTGAATTCGCCCGCGACGAACTGCGGCCAATAGTGCCCGTTGGCGTTCGCTCCGCCGAGGACGAGCACGCCGTTGTGGTACATCAACGTCAGCTTGCCGCCGCCGGTGCCGATGTCGCTGCAATCGGTGACGTCGACGGGATTGGACCAGCGCTGCTCACCCGTGCGGGCATCAAGGGCGACGGCATTGCGAATATCAGTCTTCTTGGCACGGGATTCGGCATATTCGCGCTCTTCGCCCGTCAGCGCGGCCAGATCGATCTTGTCCTGCTTCAGAATCTCTTCGCGCTTCTCGCTGGTGACCGAGCTGTCGATGAAGAACAGGCTCCCCGCGGCGATGGCGATCGTGTGATGCGAGATGCTCTTACCGTGGTAGACCCACAGATGCTTGCCGGTCGCCAGGTCGATGGCGAAGAGGGCGTCGGTCATGTCGTCGGTTTGACGGCCGCGCCGGCGCAGGCGGGATTCGAGCTCTTTGCGGACGGTGGCGGTGCCGAAGAGCAACCCGTCGTCGGTCGTCGCGACGAAGCCCCATTCATACTGGCCGTCGTCCTTCTCGCGCGGGAGGCGGTGGATTCGTTTCACCTGGCCGGTCGCCGCGCTCAGCTCGATGCACTGATCTTTCTGGAAATAAAACAGCGCCTCGTCGGAGGCCGCCAGATTGCCCGGATTCTGATTCTGAAAAACGCCGGTCCGGATTGCCTGCGGGTTCTCGTACTTCCAGAGAAACTCGCCGTTGTACGCATCGTAAGCCTGGATCGTCGATTCGCCCTGCACGAACAGCCGGCCGTTGGTTGCCAGCGGGCCGACGGCCCCTTCGTGCCGGTTCACCATGTCCCCCGGACCGGGATCGCCGAACCACAGCACCCCGAGGCCCCCTTTGACCCGCTGTTCGGCGCTGACGGCCGTGTTCGACGGACTGCCGTAATGATGCGACCAACTCCCCGCGCCGGGGAGTTTGTGGCGCGTCAGCAGGGCCCAGCCGCCGGACGTCGTTTGCGTCGCCTGGTCGAGAAGCTCGGTGCCGCGAAACCAGTCGCCGACAATCGCCGGATCGGTGGCTTTTCCGGGAACATCCTTCGGACGTCCCCAGGCGATGATCCCACCGACCGGCTTGAGATGCCGGGCGAGGTTTTTCGGTTCGGGCGGCAGCACGCCCGTGCGGAGCGCCGTGTCGGAGACGATCAGATTGGCGAAGTAATTCGAATAGGGGATGTCCCCCGGATCGGCGCGATGGATGGTGATCCGAGTTCCATACAGACCGGTTCGCGAGAGGGCCTTGCGGGCGGCAAGCACATTTTCTTCCTGCGGATCGACGGCGTAGATCTTCAGGCTGCTGCGACGAGCCAGCTCCCAGGCCAGACGTCCCTGCTCATTGCCGACGATCAGGCAGAAGCCGCTGCGGACGCCGGTCCGCTCGAGAATCTCCTCAGCCGACTGCGCGTACAGATCGGTCAGCTCGTCTTTCGGAAACGGCGCCTCGGCCGGCTTCGTTGCGGCGATTGGGCCGGCAGCGGCCGCGTCGGCTGGCGCGAAGCAGTAGATCCGCCCCTTGTTCGTGCTGACGAACAGATGGCCGCCGGCGACGACAAGCCCGCGCGCCTCGCCGTCGACGGGGGCCTTCCAAACGGCGTTGCCGGTCTCGGACGAATACGCCGTGACGCGATCCTTGCCTCCCACAAAGATCAGGTCGCCGGCCGCCAGCAGCGACGAATCGTCAGCCGTCGGCGTCTGCCAGTCGATGCCGATGCCGGCGATGCGCTTCAATTCCTCCTGCGCCGCGGCGATTTGCTTGACGTATTCGTCTTTCTTGTCGCCGGGGTCCGCCAGTTTTCGCGTCGTGTTGAAGATCACCATTTCGAGGTGATGCCGCTGGCGGCTGTTGACGGCGTACTTCAACCGGCTGAGCCGCGCCACGATTTCGCCGGTCAAGACGTAGGCCTCGTCATCGCGGACCGACAATTGCCGACCGTCAAACCAGCCGAAGCCGACGTCCCCGGCCTTTTGCTCCA
>JAGVKR010000660.1 GCA_020050375.1 Planctomycetales bacterium | reverse complement strand
GTGCCCGCGCTGGCCGCTCGCTTCGCTCGTTAGCGCGGGCGCCGTCTCAAACCGGGATTGCGAGAGATCCGCGAAGGTATCGACATGCCGCACGGCGCGAACGGTCGCGAACTCGATGTGAACAAGTGCGGCAAGCGGCACGGCGACAAAGACTGCGGCCAGCAACAAAAACAACACGATGACTTCAACGCCCATCCCATTCCCCCTTTACGATCTCGCTCAACTCCGATGCATGCAATCCGTTCCCCGCACGCGCGGCCGTTTGCGCAAAAAGATTCGGCATCCGGCATGCGGTGAGCCGCGCGCACTTTGCGGCAATGGGAGCCCGGAAAGAGAAACCGCAGGATGAATTGACCACCGGAACGTCTGGTATCGGCGATGGCACAACGACAGTGGCGCGAACCGACAAACGCCGGTGAAGCGCCGACGGCTATGTCCCGTCCGGGTTGGGTGACGGTTCAGCTTCGCAGTACTGTTTCTCGACCTTCCCGCAATTCGGACACATCAGGAACCGCCACGACGATTTTCGATGAATCGACGGCATTGATCCCATTTCGCCCATTGCCGTTCCGCACTCGGGGCATGGTGTCGCCGGCGCATTCACGCTCGTGTGCGCCACGTGGCGCCCTCTGTTTCGTCGCTTTACATCCGCGGCTTGTCGGTATCTGGCGGCGTGGGATCGTGCAGCGGACGGTCTTCTTGTGGATCGCCCGGCGGCGGCTTCACCGGATCGGTGCAGGGCTGCGATCTTTGATCGGCGGGGAGTCAGGCTCGCAGGGTTGCGACTTGGGTTGCGGCTTGGGTTGCGACTTGGGCTGGGTCACTGTCTGCTTGGGCATATGAAATAACGGTGTATGCGACAACTATGTTCCTGGGAAGGCTGCTGAGCGAACAGAACTTGCGCCGAGCAGGACTTGCGCCGAGCAGGACTTGCGCTAGGTTCGCTTCATCAAGCCGGCGGCTTCCAGTGCTCTGGTGATCACGGCGCCGATATCGATCCCGTGCACCGGACTTGAAGGCGGCTTGGTGCTCTCCACCCCGCGGATTGTGGCCATCGGGTCCATCAACGGTTGTTGTGGTTCCGGCCGCTCGAGAAGATGCGGCACCGGAAGCATGTCCGGCACGACCTCGTACGGCAACAAGGAAGCATTCTCGGGCTTCAACCGGTCCTCACCCGTCAGGCCGAAAAACTTCGCGATGTGAAACGAGGATGAGATGCCCGCCTCGAGGAGAAAGGGGCCGGCTTCACCGCAGCCGATTTCGGCTTGACCGGTGGCGAGCGGTGTTCCGTGCGCCATGCGCGTGATGCTGTAGGACTCGATCACCTCTTCGCCGGCATCGTTGGTCCAGACTTGCCGGGGATAGCCGTCGACCATGCCCTGGAGCGACGGATGAAGGGCGAGCCCGTGAACATTCGTCCATTGCTTGATGATCTCGCCGGCATTCCGGGGAACGACCGTCCTGTCGGCATTGCCGTGCCAGATGGAGACGCGAGGCCATCGCACATTGCGATGCGGGCCGGCGGCACGCACCAGGTCTCCCCAGGATCGCGCGCTGCGGGACGGGCACTGATACATGCTCTCGAACGCCTGCTGCACATTGGAAGCTGCCCCGTACGGCAGGCCGGCAATGATGGCGCCCGCGGCAAAGAGATCCGGGTAGCAGGCCAGCATCACCGACGTCATCGCGCCGCCGGCCGAAAGCCCGGTGACGAAGATGCGGTCCGGATCGACGCTTCCGTCGCGCACCATGTCCTGAACCATCTGATAGATCGACAAAGCCTCGCCACGATCGCGTTGCGTGTCTTCGGGTTGAAACCAGTTCAGGCAGCCGTTCGGATTGTTGGAGCGCTGCTGCTCCGGCATCAGCAGAGCAAAGTCGTGACGATCGCAGAGCGTGGACCACCCGGCGCCGTGGTTGTAGCCCTCGGCCGTCTGTCCGCAGCCGTGCAGCACCACCACGAGCGGCATCGGCTCGGATGCGTGAGAAGGGATGTATCGAAACATCCGCAGGTTTCCCGGATTCGATCCGAATTCCGCAGTCTCGACGAGGCGTGCGGGCCTGCTGGCGATGTGTGAATTGTTGAGCGGACCTTTGTGAAGTTGAATTTGGGCCGCGAGACTTTTCCAAATCTTCAGCCGATCTTCCGAATTTCCGAAATCGATCACTGACCATTCCTTCTGACCACCGGGAACGGTGGCAACGTCGGAACATAGAACTAGTTGCTGCACTGCACAATGCAACACCCTGAGCGTCAAAGCCCCAAGTTTTGGCTATCGAAACAAAAGAGCCCGGCGCGCGACCGCACCGGGCTCTCTGTTCAGGGAAACAAAGGCAAAAGAGCCCGAACATGGGCTCTTCCGCGTCTTCTTTGATGCCACGTCTAGTTTCCGCGCAGCGTGTCCTTGATTCCGCCAATCGTGTTCTGGACCTTGCCCTTCACCTGATCGGCTTTGCCTTCGGCCTCGGTCTTGCTGTCGCCAGTGATCTTGCCCGCGACTTCCTTCACTTTGCCCTTGGCCTGCTCCAACGAACCTTCGATACGGTCTTTGTCCATGATGACTCCTGTTGCTTGTGGAGAGATAACGTCCGGCAATCGTGTTGGCTCCGTGGAACCGGGTGTGCGCGGCGATGGATATTTTTCCACCACACCCCTTGCACGGGATCGCTGTTACCAGCGCGGGTCGGAGCCCTGCCGCATTCCGTAGCGGTCGCCACGCCGCCGGTCCGGTCCGGTATAGAAGCCGTTCTGACGGCAGAAGCCGCCATTCCCGGAAATCGCCGCCTGGCACTGCCGATAGGTGACGAAATAGCAGTTCGTGCCGCCGCCGCGGCCGCCGCCATACTCCGCGCACCATCGGTAAGGGTCCGCCTGCGCCGAGGTCGCGAAGGCTGTGCCCAGCAGAAGACCTGACAAAACAGGCGTCTTGCGCATTGCTGGTTTCCTTTGCTGCTTTCCTTTGAAGTCGCCCGTTGCTTCAGCAACGCCGCCCGGTTGGGCTCGTTCCGGGACCATTCGAAAAAGGCGCAAAGCCGGGCAGGGAGCCCGGCCGTGTTGCAAGTTCATCACCGTCAGCGCGCCGGACGCGTCCCCGAATTGATCGGCTGTTCCGGCGATCCCGGCCCGGAGCCTGTCGAGCCGATCGGACGGCCGTTCGGAGCGGTGCCGACGCCGCGACCGGGCTGGCCCGCACCGGAGCCTGTCGTTGCGTTGAATTCCGAAGTGTTCGTTCCACGACGGTTCAGGGAATCGTTGAATTGCGACGGTTCCGCCGGCGCCGGC
>JAGVKR010000041.1 GCA_020050375.1 Planctomycetales bacterium | reverse complement strand
GAAACCCCCGGCCAAGCCCGCGCGACAGCCGCGAGGCGAAAAGCGTGCGCCGGTCGAAGGCGAGCCGGCATCGCCCGAGAATCCACTGCACGTCATCGCCGACCTGATGCGCGTGGACACGATCATGGTGGACGATGGCAATCCGTTCCTGTCGGAAGTCGTGACCGAGGGGCGGGTCCACGTCACACAGAGCCGCGGCGAGAACGATCCTCCATTCGATCTGCGGGGCGATCGCCTGCACCTGCGGAATTATTCCGAAAAGCACCAGGTGATCCACGTTGTCGGCAAGGGGGCGCCGGCGCACATTCACGATCGCGGCATGCAACTGGAAGGGGCCGACATCCACTTCGACCGCGGACAGAATCTGGCGCGGGTCGAAGGGCCCGGTGTGCTGCGGCTTCCCGTCACTCAGGGATTGGACGGCAAGCCGCTCGACGTCCCGGAGTTGCTCGACGTGTTCTGGAAAGAAAAGATGCGGTTCGACGGTGAGACGGCTGATTTCTTCGCCGAGGTTCGAACACAGCTCAACGGAAACGAAATGCAGTGCGAAGAAATGCACGTGACGCTGGTCGATCGGATTTCGTTCTCGGAAGAGGTCGATCGTTCACAAAAGACCGAGGTGCGGCTGGTTGTCTGCCGCGACGGCGTGAAATTGATGAGTCACGAGTACAAGGAAAACCGGATCGTTGAGATTCGCAAGGCCGAAGGATTTGAGTTCGCGCTCGATCAGACGACGGGCAATATCACAGCGATCGGGCCAGGGACGCTCGAACTGAAGCGGCGGGGAACGGGAAATCGAGCCGGGCTCGGGAACTTCAACGGCGTCAAAGCCAATCGACCGCTGAAAACCGAGCCCGCCGAGTGGGAATACACGCGCGTCAAATTCGCGGGGCGAATGATCGGAAACGCGAAGGCAAAAACGACGAAATTCAAGGACCGGGTTCGAATCGTCTACGGACCGCTCGACGGCAAGGTCGACACGATCGATCCCGACGAATTGCCGCTCAACGGCGGATGGATGAGCTGCGACGAGCTCGACCTGACGCAACTGCCCGGCGCCGGCACGGCCGAGGGGGCGATGGCCGTCGTTGGGCGCGGGAATGCCGAGCTCGAAGGACGCTCGGAACACGGGTTGTTCAACGCCCAGGCCGGCACAGTGAGCTTCGACGGCTCGAAGGGATTGTACATCCTCGACGGCGACGGGGGACGAAACGCCACGATCTGGCGCGAAAAATACGTCGGCAGCAGCCGCGAATCGGTCAACGGCCGACGCATGGAATTCATGCCGTCCTCTGACCGTCTGAACATCCAGGGGGCGACGGGAGCGCAGGGGGGAGGGTGAGACAGGGAGACAGGGAGACAGAGAGAATGAGAGACAGAGAGAATGAGAGACAGAGAGAATGAGAGACAGAGAGAAGGAGAGACAGAGAGAAGGAGAGACAGGGAGACACCTGCCGACGAAAGTCTCTCTCCTCTCCCCCTCTCTCATTCTCTCATTCTCTCATTCTCCGCCTCTCCGCCTCTCCGCCTCTCCGCCTCTCCGCCGATGCCGTCACCATCGGCAGCCGCCGGCGTTCTTTCTCGAGCGCATCGCGGAGGAACTGCACGACGCGCGGGGCGACGTGGTTGAAATAAGTCCAACTGTGGCCGCCGTGGCTGGTCGTGAAATCGAGCTCGAACGGAATCCCGGTCGAAGAGAGCTTGCTGGCCAGGCGCTCCGTTCCTTCAAACCACTCGACATCGGTCGGATCGCACATCAGGAGCTGATGGCGGGGCCAGTTGAGCGGGTGCAAAAGGAGCGTGGCCGAATCCTGTCGGGCCGATTCGGCGGTGGGATACAGCTCATCAAGCGGCAGCCCGCGTCCGTGCCAGATCTGGAGGTCAACCGCAGGCGCCAGCGCCGCCACAATCGGAAATTCGTTCGGAAACCGATACGCCAGCCGGAGGGCCCCCTGCCCGCCCATGCTGACCCCCAGAAGCGCGATCCCCTGGGGGGCCACTCCCCACGCGTCGGAGAGCCACGGCAGCACGCGCTTGCGGAGGTAGGCGACCGGCGTCAGTTCGGGGTCGAATTCGCGGCAGAGACGGTCTCCCCACCACGAGCGTTTGCCATGCGGGCAGAGACAGCGCAGGCCGTGCCGTTCGAGCTCGGCCGAGAAGACCGAATTCCCTTTGAGCGTGATCAGCCCGTGCCCATGCAGGAACAATACCACCGCGGCCGGTTCAGCCGAGCGCGCCGGCTCGAATGCGTCGGCCGTTTTTCCGTCAATCGTCACCTGTCGCCAGGTTCCCATCCATTGATCCCTTACCGCGGCTTGAGGTGCTGGTCGAAGAACGCCATCAGGACCGCCTCGGCTTTGGTGGCGTCCTCTCCCTTGAACCCGTGGCCGGCGCCCGGCAGGGTCAACAATTCGGCTTCGACTTCGGCCGCTTTCAAGCGATCGATCAGCCAGACCGCCTGTTCGTGGCCCACATATTTGTCTTCGGTGCCGTGAATGCACAGCGTCGGCGCCGCCAGAGGAGTCACCCAGTAGAGGGGGCTGGCGAGAATGTGATTGCGCTTTGCCGTTTCGAGGTTGCCTCCCAGGAACAACGGCAGGACCTCGGCGGCGTCGACGCTTTTGCCGTACGATTTCGTGAAGTCGCTGGGACCGTAGACGTTGACGACGCAGGCGACGTGGCTGGAATGGCCGAGGTTCTCCCCTTCTCCCTCGAACATCCGCACGCCGGCCGTCACTCCCAGAAACTGCGCCAGGTGTCCCCCCGCCGAGCCGCCGGTCGTGCCGATCCGGTTGGGATCGATGCCGTAGGTTTTGGCATTGGCCCGGAGCCAGCGAACGGCGGCCTTGGTGTCGTGGACCGCCGCCGGGAACTGATACTTGGGGGCGAGCCGGTAGCTGACGGTTGCCGCAACGTACCCGCGCTGGGCGAGCTTCAAGCACAAGGCGTTGTAACCATCGCGATGACCGGCGCGAAACCCGCCGCCGTGAATGCAGACGACCGCCGGGAACGGCCCGGTTCCCGTCTTCGGTCGTGCCAGGTTCAATTGCAGATGCTGCCCGTCGGGGTTGGCGTATTCGATTCCCTTTTCGAACACGACGTCGGCCGGAACTTCGGGATCGGCGGCGGACGCCCGCTGACCCCCCAGCAGGATCATCATTCCCACGGCGATGGCCGCGCCACACACGTCAGCCCAGCGACGAGTTTGCATCGGAAGGTCTCCAATTCTCTCAATGAATGTGAGTCGGTGCCGTCGACGAATCCAGAGGATAGCGAACGTCGCGCGGCGGGGAAACCGCGGCGATTCATTTCCCGATGCAGAACTTGCGGAAGATGCGGTCGAGAATGTCATCGGTGTAGACGGCGCCGACGATCTTGCCGACTTCGTCGAGCGCTTCGCGAAGCTCGATCGCGAGCAGTTCCTGGTCGTCGTCCTCCCGCGCAATTGCCAGGGCCCGGTCGAGTGCCCGAAGCGCTCCGTGAAGGCTGTCGTGGCAGCGGGCGGCGGTTGTGCCAAGCAGCCCCTGCGGATCGGTCGGCGGATCAATCAGCCGCGTCGCGATCGCCAATTTGAGCTCGTGGAGGCCGGCGCCGGTGTGGGCGCTGACTGGGAGGAACGAAGACGGAGAGAGGGGGAGTGGGGGAGACGGAGAGAGGGGCGCAAGGCGACCTTCAGGACGGATCTCGTCCCTTGAATCCTGAATCCCGAATCCTGAATCCTGCCCCCTGTCGCCTGATGGCTGTCCCCTGCCCTCCGGGGCAAGGTCGGCTTTCGTCAACACGACGAGATCGCGATCTCGATTGCTGAGATCGGTGCCGATTCCGTCGGAGCTGTCGGCGGGTAGGCACCAGACGACGAGATCGGCCCGGTCGAGCTGCTCGCGACGCAGGTCTTGCGCGGCGCTCGTGATCGAGTCGGCGGCGTGTTCGCCGCCGGCGGTGTCGACCAGCGTGAACGTCATGCCATGCGTTGAAACCTCGGCGGCGAGGTAGTCACGCGTCGTGCCGCATTGGTCGGAGACGATGGCGGCGTCGGCGCCAACAAGCGCATTGAACAGCGTGCTTTTGCCGGCGTT
>JAGVKR010000571.1 GCA_020050375.1 Planctomycetales bacterium | reverse complement strand
GGCCGACAGCGGCCAGACCAAAGCAGCACAAATCAAGGCGACGGATAAGCGACATGCCGCATGCGGCATCGTGTGGCTCCGATTCCGGGAAGACGGTGAAAACGCGTCCCGCTATTGTAGCCGAACCACCCGCGACATTTCACGCCGGATTTCGATCCGGCGGGGCGGTGGAGTGCATCCGCGAATCGGGGGCGGGTCGAAGGCGCGCGACCGCTCCCCCCTTTAGGAAGGGGGGGCTGGGGGGGTCGCGTCCAATCACGATCGACTTTCCCCCTGTCAGGCGACCATCCATCGAAGGGGACTTGAAATCCGCAATCCTGGCATGCCGGCTCGCGGCGGTTGCGCGGGATCTTTGCAACGCGCCCCCCCTGCCCCCCCTTCCTAAGGCGGGATGACGCGCGCCGCTCAGTGGCGTTCCGCGAGCCGGAGTAGGCGCTGGTACTCAGCGGGATCGCCCCGAGACGCTCGCGGTTCGGCACTGAGGCCGAACCCTACAGACTGAACCCTGCCGGAAGATTCCTCATTTCCCCTTCTCAATCCGATACAAGTGCGTCTCGCTCCGTAGAATGAGCGAGCGACCGGTCACAGCGGGTGAGGCCCGAAACACACCGTCCAGGTCGTTCGCCGCCAGAATCCGCAGCGTCGTGTCGGGGGCGATCACCGTCGTCTTCCCTTTGTGGCCGAGGCAGTAGACCCGCCCTTCGGCGTAAAACGGCGACGCCCAGAAATCTCCGCCGACCCGCTCGGCATAGACGAGCTTTCCCGTCGCCGCCTCCAGCCGCGTCATCACGCCGATGTCGTCCATGATGTACAGCGAATCGCCAATCAGCAGCGGCGACGGATGCCGCGGCATGCTCTTGCCGAACTCCCACGCGACGTGCGTGCCGGTGATGTCGCCGTGGCCGTCGGGTTTGACGGCGAGCATTTTTTTCTGCGTCCCCGCGAGGATGTACAGAAGATCGTGCCCGAACACCGTCCGGGCGGCGACCGAATGCCCGTCGTAATGAAGCCGCCACAGCTCTTCCCCCGTCAGCGGATCGTAAGCGATCGTCGCTTTGGCCGCCGGGCTGACGAGTTGCTTTCGCCCGTTCACCTCGATGACGATCGGCGTTCCGTAGGCCTTCTTGTGATCGCCGTTGGTGGTGCCGTAATCGATCTCGCGGTCCCTCTTCCAGACTGTCTTGCCCGTTTGCTTGTCGAGGGCGACGACATATTGCTGGTCGTAATCGTCGAAGTTCAGGATCAGCAAATTACCGTACAGAATCGGCGACGAAGCCGGCCCGCGCCAGTGCAGACCGGGGAGATCGCGCCGCAACCAGACCGTTTTCTCGGAGCGAGTATCGATGCACGCATTGCCATAGCTGCCGAACGAAACGTAGACGCGTCCCTCCTCGATGACCGGCGTCGGCGAGGCAAACGTGTTGTACTGCCGCGTGTCTTCGGGCTTGTCCGTCTCGAACAGTTTCAGATCGTGGACGATCTTCCCTGAATTGCGATCGACGCAGACGGCAAACGACTGCTTGCCGTCGTCGGTCGCCGTCGTGATCCAGATCTGGTCGCCCCACACAACCGGAGACGACCAGCCGCTGTCGTGAATGGGCGTCTTCCAGACGATGTTCTCCGTCTCGCTCCAGGTGAGCGGCAATCCGGTGGAATCCGAATGGCTGTTCTGTCGAGGTCCGTGAAACGCGGGCCAGTTTTCGTCGGCTCCGACGGAGCCTGTGAGTACGAGAAGGCACGACGCAAGGAGCATGAGTGATCGTGGCAAAGAATGTCCCCTTAGAATGGAACGGGATCCGGAATCAGGCGGCAGGGGTCAGGAATCGGGGGTCAGGGGATGGGATTCAGAAGCATCACCCTGACCCCTGCCGCCTGACCCCTCCGCCCCAGCTTATCAACTCACGATCTCCCGAACGACCTCCCCGTGGACGTCGGTCAGCCGATAATCGCGGCCGGCGTGGCGGTAGGTGAGGAGCTCGTGATCGAGGCCGAGCAGGTGCAGGAGCGTGGCGTGGAAGTCGGGCATCGTCACTTTATTCTCGGCGACGTAGTAACCGAACTCGTCGGTCTTGCCGTACGTCATCCCGCCGCGAACGCCGCCGCCGGCCAGCCAGACGCTGAAGGCGTGCGGATGATGGTCGCGTCCGTCGGTTCCCTGCGCGGCCGGTGTGCGGCCGAACTCGGTGCCGAAGATCACCAGCGTGTCATTGAGAAACCCACGCGACTTCAAATCGGTGAGCAAGGCGGCGATCGGCTTGTCGACTTTCTTCGCGTTCGTTGTGTGGTTGTTGCGCAGGCCGCCGTGGGCGTCCCAGTAGTTCCGCGGGTAGCTGAAGTTCACTTGCACGAACCGCACCCCCGCTTCGAGGCACCGCCGCGCGAGCAGGCATTGCCGGGCGTACTCGTCGGTTGGTTCCGTGCCGACGCCATAGAGCACATGCGTCGCCTGCGACTCGCGGCTGATGTCCATCACCTGCGGCGCTTCGGCCTGCATCCGAAAACTC
>JAGVKR010000599.1 GCA_020050375.1 Planctomycetales bacterium | reverse complement strand
TCAGATTGTCGGCCGCACCGATGAGCTGGGCTATCACGCGATTGAAGATCCGATCCACGTTCACGACCTGCAAGCGACGATTCTGCACTGCCTGGGACTCGACCACAGCCGCCTGACTTTCCGTCATCAGGGACGCGACTTTCGCCTGACCGATGTCTCGGGTAATGTGGTTGGAAAGCTGCTTGCGTGAATCGATATTTACTCCTGCGGAGATCGCAATGATTCGTACTTTGTGCGTCGGTGTCCTCCTGGTTGCCACGGGCGTCACGGGTTACGCCGACAGTCCCAGGCCAACACCGGCCGGATACACGCCGTTATTCAACGGCAAGGATCTGACCGGCTGGAAAGGTTTAGTTGGCTCGCCGAAGACGCGGGCGGCGATGTCGAAGGATGAGCTGGCCACGGCCCAGAAAGCGGCCGACGAGAACATGCGGGCCCACTGGAAGGTCGTCGATGGAGAACTTGTATTCGACGGCAAGGGGCAGAGCCTGTGCACCGACAAGGATTACGGCGATTTCGAGATGTTCGTCGACTGGAAGATCCTGGAAGGGGGGGACAGCGGAATCTATCTGCGTGGCAGCCCGCAGGTGCAGATCTGGGATACGAACTTCGAGAATTACTTTCGCCACGGGGCCGAGAATGGGTCCGGGGCGCTGTGGAACAACAAAGACAACCCGCGTTTTCCGCTGGTCAAAGCCGACAAGCCGGTCGGCGAGTGGAACACGTTTTACATCCGAATGATCGGCGAGCGCGTCACCATCAAGCTGAATGGACAACTGGTGACCGACGAAGTCGTGATGGAAAACCTCTGGGAGCGCGACAAGCCGATCTATCGGACCGGACAGATCGAGTTGCAGAACCACGGCAACACGCTGTGGTTCCGCAACCTCTTTATCCGCGAGATTCCGTCCGAGGAGTCCGGGAAAATCCTCTCGGCTGAGGATCGAAGCGGCGACAAGTTCGAGACCATCTTCGACGGCCGCAGCTTCAAAGGCTGGAAGGGAGATGTCGAGAACTACGAGGTTGTCGACGGCGCAATCGTCTGCAAGAAAGGCAAGGGGGGCAACCTCATCACCGAAAAGGAATACGGCGACTTCATCGCCCGACTGGAGTTCAAGCTCCCCCCGGGAGGAAACAACGGCCTGGCGGCTCGATTTTCCGGCAAGGGACAGCCGCATCTGGAGGGGATGGAACTGCAGGTGCTCGATTCGGAGGATCCGCAATACGCTTCGCTCGATCCGCGACAGTATCACGGCTCGGTGTACGGTCTGGTGGCCGCTCACCGGGGCTACCTGCGGCCGACCGGTGAGTGGAATTTCCAGCAGGTCACCATGAAAGGCTCGAGAATCAAAATCGAACTGAATGGTTTCACGATTCTCGACGCGGACCTGAGCCTGGTCACGAAATCGAAGGATGGCGAAGTGCCGGCGGGCGCCAAGCGTAAGAGCGGGCACTTCGGTTTCGCGGGGCATAGCGACCCGGTCGCCTTCCGTAACATTTCGATTCGCGAATTGCCGGGCAAGCCAGCGACACCGCCTTCGAGAAAGCAGGCCGTCAGCCCGACGGATGGCCCGATCAAACTGTTCAATGGTCGCAATCTCGACGGCTTCTATACCTGGATCAAGGGATCGGGATACGCCGACCCGAAGAAGATTTTCACCGTCCACGACGGAATGATTCACATCTCCGGCGACGGCTACGGCGGGTTGATCACCAATCGCGAGTATCGCGACTATCACCTGATCGTCGAATTCAAATGGGGCGGGAAGGCGTGGGGCAGCCGGGCCGATCGGGCTCGCGATTCGGGGTTGCTCGTCCACTGCTGGGGACCGGACGGCGGTTACAGCAACACGTGGATGGCCTCGATCGAGGCGCAGATCATCGAGGGGGGCGTGGGTGATATTCTGGTCCTGACCGGCGCCGATCCGCTCACCGGGCAATCTTATCCCACGTCGCTCTCGGCGGAGACAACCAAAGATCGCGACGGCGAGCTGGTGTGGAAGAAGGGGGGCGATCGGGTCACGCTTTCGGGCGGGCGGATCAACTGGTACGGCCGTGACGTCGACTGGGAAGACAAGCTCGGCTTCCGCGGCCGCGAAGACGTCGAGAGCCGGCTTGGCGAATGGACGCGGATGGACGTCATCGCCGACGGCGGACGCCTGACGTACAAAGTCAACGGCGCCGTCGTGAACGAAGGTTTCGACGCCAAGCCCGACTATGGCAAACTACTGTTGCAAACGGAGGATGCCGAGATGCTCGTTCGTCGTTTCGAGCTTTGGCCTGTGGGGAAGGCGCCGCAGAAATGACGAAAGGTTTTGAACGGGAGCACGTTCTCGGGCCGGCACAGCCTGGCTCTCTTTAACTTTTGAACTCTGTAACTCTTCAACCCAGCACCCATGCTCACCATCCAGGGGCCGCCGAGACGTCTCTGCAACGGGCTCACCCGCCGTGAATTGCTCCAGGCGGGGGGGGCCGGACTGCTGGGAACAAGTCTGACGAAGCTGCTGGCCGCCGAGGAAGCGGGGGCGGGCACTCGACGAGCTGTTCGGTTAGAAGCCGCCTCACGTCACCACCCACTGGTTGATGTCGTCGGCCACGCCAAGCTCCTCGGGTTCCGTTTCCGGGTGCGGATCCCGGCTCAACCCCTCCAGCCATTCATCCGACGGAGGGCCGTAAGGGCGGAACTTCTCTGCCGTTCCCTGTTCGTCGGAGTAGAGCAAGGCCCGGTGAGCTCCCAGCCGTGACGCCGCCGGCGAGTCGATCAGGCTGCTCGAATCGTTCGAGCTCATCTGCATCGCAATCCGCCGGTCGAACTCACGCAGCGACTGTCGGCTGAACCACCGATCGAGATTGTTGCACGAATCACACCAGACGACGACGTGCACGCCAACTTCCGGCCCGTCGCGCAGCACATCGGCGAGCAACTGACCGGGAGTCACCCGCTTGTCACGATCGGACGAGCCGAAGCCAAAATCTTCCTCGGCCTTTCGCAAATCGCGGAAGCGGCTCAAATCGTCGATCAACAGGAAGATCGAGCGTGCCGGTGCCCGCCGCTCCTGACGACGCACCACCTCGGCGGCGATTTCCGCGAGCACCCCCCCCGCGTCGGCTGGTCCCGAGATTTTTGGCGGCTGGGGCAAGGCCGCGATAATCGGCGCCCAGCGACCGGTTTTGCCCGCGGACGATTCACCGGCGAAGAGGTACAAGCCCTGCGGCCCCGAATCGGAATCCTGGCGTGTCCCGCGCCACTGCGCGGAAAGGGCCACAAGACTGTTCGCGAGCATTCCGAACGCTGCATCCTGATCCTGCCCGACGATCAGCAAGTTGCTACCCGATCGACGGGCAAATGTCACAAGTGATGGCCCGGTGATCGCCACGGCATCGCCGACCCAGACGTGCGGCGCCGTTTCGGCGCCGTTTTCGTCCGCCTGTTCGCCCGCTGACGATTCGACCAGCTCGCAGAACGCATTGTTGCGCGCCGGATCTGCCGGCACATTGCCTTCGAAGACAATCGGTTCCGGCCAGCTCATTCCCCGTTCGACGGCGAGATCGTTGATCTGCGCGAGATACGTGTCACGCTCGTCGTCATCGAGCCATGCCACCTGGAAGGGGCTGTTCCCCTCAACCAGGCCGTTCGCGTCGTTGTAGATGGCTTCGCCAGGACGGGTCAGCAGTCGTGCTGCGGAATTCTCCTCGCTGAGAATCAGGTGCGCGTCGGCTTCGCTGCATTGCAGGGCGATGCGGATTGCCATTTGCCCGACCGTCGTCCGCGCCAGCGAATAGGCGCCGCCTAGCGACTGCGATCCGAGCAAGACATGGATCCCAAACGCCCGCCCCTGCCGCACGAGCCGATCGAGCAACAGCGCGGCGGCCTGCGAGTAGCGATCGTCTTCGACGAAGAATTCCTGGAACTCGTCGACGATCAGCAAAATGCGGGGCAGGCGGACGTCGGGCCGCGCATCGCGAAAGGCCTTGATGTCCTGCACCGCTTCCTGTCGGAACAGATTCCCGCGTTCCTTGAGCACCGTGTCGAGCCGTTCGAGAACGCTCGTTCCGAACTCGCGATCGCTCTCGATCGAGACGACGCGGGCATGGGGGAGTTTGTGCGTGGCATAGGTCTTGAATTCGACACCTTTCTTAAAGTCGATCAGATAGAACTCGATTTCATCCGGCGAGTAACGGAGGGCGAGGTCGGTGACGATCACGTTGAGCAGCGTCGACTTGCCCGAGCCGGTCTTTCCGGCGATGAGGACGTGCTGCGAGGTTCCCACCCCCAACCGCAGGTGCTGCAGCTTGGTCGCGCCGGCGCGCCCCAAGGGAACCTCGACAAAGGCCCGACTGTCGGTCGACCAGTAATCGCTTGCCGCCGGGGCGATCCGATGGAACGGGACCTGCACCCGCCGGACGTTCTTCGACAGCTCTCCGAGCTTGCGAATCAGCGCCGCCGCCAGCGGAGCCGCGGGGGGCGCGTCGATTCGCAGGGGAAGGGCCTTCGGTCCCAACAGGCAGTTGAGGAAATGGCCGTCCTTCCATTCCAGCACGGTGGCGGCCGCTTCCAGGTCAGCCAGGTCGAACCCGCGCGGCATCGGCTGCCGCGTGTCGACGCTCAC
>JAGVKR010000149.1 GCA_020050375.1 Planctomycetales bacterium | reverse complement strand
CGTCATCGTTTCGGGCTGGCGGACGCCTCCCGCTTCGAGAATCGTTGGAGCGAGATCGGTCAGACTGACCAGATCGTCGACGATGCGGCCTCCCTTCGCAGCTCCCCAGCGAATCACGAGGGGAACGCTCACACCGAAGTCGTACAGGTTGCACTTGCCGTGGACGAAACCGGGTGCCCCATGGTCGCCGCTGACGATCACGATCGTGTTCTCGAGTTCTCCTGTGGCTTCCAGTCGGGCGAGGAGCAACCCGAGCATGGTGTCAAACGCCTGAATCTCGCCGAAGTAGTCAGCCAGGTCTTCGCGGACCTCAGGGACATCCGGCAGGAATTTCGGGAGTTTTCCTTTCAGGTCGTCGGGCTCCAATCCCCAGAGAGCCTTGCCCGAGCCGCGCTGCCACAGGCGATGCACGTTGGTCGGGCCGAACCAGTAGCAAAAGGGCTGATCGGGTTTTCGATCGGCAAGAAAGGCCGCGAAATTGGCCAGGCCTTCGTCGTAAAGAGTTTGCTTGGCCTCCCCGATCGACGTACCCTGTGCAACCAGGTCGGTCACGTTCTTCGAGAATTTGCCGAACCGACTGCCGGCTTTTTCGTAGGCATAGCGGTCGCCACCGAACGGAGCGTCGTTGGGCGTGCCAGGGCTCCATACCTTGTAGGTTTGCCCGATGTGGTAACCGGCATCGCGCAGAAGCAGCGGAAACGATGGAATCTGCGAATCCCAGACGGCTCCGCGCAAGATCGCCCCGCGCCCCGTTCGCCAGAAATGCTGCCCGGAGAGAAGCGCGCTGCGACAGGGAGTGCAGGAGGGGGCGCTCACGAAGGCGCGACGGAAGAGAACCCCCTCCCGCGCCAGGCGATCGAAGGAGGGCGTGCGAATGAGGTCGTTGGCCGAGCCAGGGCCATCGAGCCTGGCGTAAGCGCCGGCGTGGCGGCCCCAGTCGTCGACGAACGCAAATACAATGTTGGGTCGTTTGGCTTCGGCGGCGGCTGCGACACCGGCCAAATTCAACATGATGCAAACCAGGAGCATCACGACCGGCCAGACGAAGCGTTTCACGAGCGAGCCGCGCATGGGGTCACTCCTCTCGGGGGGGGCCGCATTCCCCTTCTTCATTCGTTAGATTCGAGTGATTCGTGGGTTCACTTGCCTTTCGGCAAGGCGTTCGAAAAGAATCGCACCCAGTTTTTGTACATGATGCCGTCGACATCGGACTGCGAATAGCCGCGACGCGTGAGAATTTCGGCGACCTTGTACAGATCGGCGATCGTGTCGAGATCTTTGGGAGTCTGCTCTTTGCCGAACCCACCGTCGAGGTCGGTTCCCATCCCGCAATGATTGGCGTTGCCGGCGATCTGGCAGATGTGGTCGATATGATCGACGACGTTTTCGAGCGTGCAGTTGTCGGGTTTGGTGACGCCGATCTTCCAGCCTGGCTGCAGCATCCAGGCGTCAAACGCGGCGCCGATCACCGCCCCGCGCTGGATCAGGGCCTTGATCTGATCGTCGGTCAACTGCCGATCGGCGTTGACGAGCGCGCGGCAGTTGTGATGGCTGGCAAGCACCGGCCCCTGAAAAATGTCGAGCGCTTCCCAGAACGACTGATCGGCCAGATGGGTGACGTCGAGGAGCATGCCGACGCGATCCATCTCGCGGAGCAGGGCGGGGCCTTCTTCGAGCAGCCCCCCTTCGCTGCCTGTGCCGTGGCAATAGGGACTGACGCCGTAATGCGCAGGCCCGAGAATCCGCAGGCCGAGCTCGAACCATTCCCCGATCTGTTTGGGGGAGAGGATGGAGGGGCTCCCTTCCATGCTGAGGATGTACCCGATGGGGGGCCGGCCGGATTTGTTCTGCTCCCATTCTTTGACGTGAGTCGCGAGCGTCTGGCGGTCGGGAATCTCGCGCAGAACTCCTTTGGCCACCATCGCGTGGTAGTACGCAAGCTGGCCGCGGCAGATGGCATAGGCCGATTCGCGCGACTGAAAATGGGTGAGAACCCCGTGCCTGCGGTGCAGGCGCGGCAGCAGGGTCGAAATCGTGATTCCCACGCCGCCGTCGCGAAGCGCTTCCCACGAAACGGTGTTGGCGCCGGGGTAGGCGCCGTCGAACTGCTTTTCAAATTCGCGGATTTTGGAAACAGGCCATTCTAGATTGCGATTGTACTCGAGTGCGTTCCAGGCCATGTCGAGGTGGGCGTCGAAGATCAGCATGTCGGTTTTCACGGTGTGAGATAGAGAGACAGAGTTACAGAGTTGAAAAGTTGAAGAGCTAAAACGGGATTGATGGTGTTCGAGATGTTTAGCGGTGAGGCGCAGCCGAGCTTGTGTTCAGTTGCGTGAGTTGCTGCACATTGCGGCTTCGCGCGCCAACGGCCGCGATGAACGCTCCCCAGCCGACGAGAAACAGCACGCCGCCGATGGGGACGACGATTATGCCGATCCATTTGACATTGGTGAGCGTATAGACGTACAGCCCGCCGGAGAAGCCGAACCAACCCGCCAGAAAGCAACACCCGGCAAACGTCAATCGCTTCGAGGGGCGAGTCGCCGCCAGGAATCCGACCGCCAAGAGCGCCAGGCCATGATACATCTGGTACTCGGCCCCGGTCTTAAAGTCGGCGAGGAGTTTTTGCGCGAGAGGCATCGACGAGACGACGGTCTCAAGTCCGACGATGTTGACCTTTTTCTCGTACTGCATACCGGCGTATTTCTGGTGGAAATGGCGATCGAGACCGTGGGCCGCGAAGGCGCCTGCGGCGACGGCCAGTCCAGCCAGCAATCCGCCAATCATCAGCCAGCAACGGTCGCAGAGCATCGTGTCACCGGGTTTTGTTCCTGCCTGGTAAGGGCCTGCCACATCGGCAGTCCGTCGGCCAGTCAGGGATTGTGAGAGATTGCCACAGGGACTGCAATCGAGCCGCCACAGAGTGAGGGACTAGGGAACTGGGACCGGGCGACTGTGGTTGAGATCACTGACCCCTGAATCCTGAATCCTGACCCCTGAATCCTGTCCCCTGATTCAGATCGTCACCTTTGCCCCCAACACCTTCAAAAAGGCGGCGAGCCATGCGGGGTGGGCGGGCCAGGCAGGGGCGGTCACGAAGTTGCCGTCGACGTGCGCTTTGTCGACCGGGACTTCAACATACTTCCCGCCGGCCATGCTGATTTCGGGACCGCAGGCGGGGTAGGCCGTGCAGGTGCGGCCTTTCAGGACTCCCGCTGCGGAGAGAACCTGCAAGCCGTGACAGATAGCGGCGATCGGCTTCTTCGCGGCGTCGAAATGGCGGACGATCGACAGCACGGCTTGATCGAGGCGAATGTATTCGGGGGCTCGCCCCCCCGGGATGACCAGCGCGTCGTATTTTTCGGGCTTCAGTTTCGCGAACGTCGCATTGAGCGTGAAGTTGTGCCCGCGCTTCTCGCTGTAGGTCTGGTCTCCCTCGAAATCGTGGATCGACGTGCGGATCGTCTCCCCCGCCTTCTTGCCGGGGCAGGCGACGTCGACCGCGTACCCGAGCATCGCGAGCGCCTGAAAAGGGACCATGATCTCGTAGTCTTCGACGTAGTCGCCGGTCAGGATGAGGATGCGTTTTGCAGCCATGAGGAACAGGATTCAGGATTCAGGGGACAGAACTGCAACGAACAGAGCTACAGAACGACAGAGTTCAGGCTGTGTAAACTGCTATGCAGTGACGCCGGCCGTCAAGCGGGTGTTTTCTTCGCTGACTTGTTCGTTGAGCGTCCATAGGTCGTAGAGCCAGCCGAAGCCGAACAGGCCGACGGTGACGAGCCAGATCAGGCCGGTTCCCCATTTGCCCAAATAGAAGCGATGGAGGCCCAGGTAGCCGAAAAACGTGAGCAGGAGCCAGGCGACGGTGTAGTCGAACGGTCCCGCGCGATACCGGCGTTCGGCCTGGGCGTTCATGCCGGGGATGAGAGCGAGGTCGATGAGCCAGCCGATGCCGAGCAGGCCCAGTGTGAAAAACCAGATCGTGCCGCTGATCTGCTTGCCGTAGTAGAAGCGATGGGATCCCGTGAAGCCAAAGATCCAACAGAGGTATCCGACAACGACACTATGCGTGTCATTGGGGCGAATGGCAGTCGCGTGCATGGCGATTTCCGGCGGGTGAAAGGAGTTGAAGCGAGCGTCTCCCCAGCATAACGATGTCGGAGGGGCGATGGATCAACCGGGCGCTACGATTTGTGTCAGCCGAACAACTTTGCGGCGATCAGCGCCTCGCGAACCTGTCGCTTGAGAGAGGCGTTCATGCCGATGCGGAACCCGGACGCCGCGTCAGAGCCTGTCGGGCCTTCGCCTGCAACAGCGCGAGCATGTGGCTGACGAGATTGTATTGATCGGCTTCGAATTGCTCTCGATCCGTCAGCGTTCCCTTGCGGGCCTTTGCAGCCAGCCGATCCATTCGGCGTTCGTCTGTCTTCTGGAATTTGAGCGACAACAATGAGCGAGCGGCGTCCGGAGTGAGTTTCGAATCATCCGTTTGAATGACCCGGTCGAGGATCTCGACACCCGTGTTGTCAGCTTCGTACAACGTCGCACACATTCGTTTGTCTTTCGATGGACGACCAATTGAAATCGAAACGCGCTATAGGCGGACACTCAAACTCTATCCAGAAAATCGATCCACGTCGCGATCTGCGTCACGATGTCGACTGGCGGATACTTCGTTCCGCCGTCGACGACCGTCGCTTCGACGACGGGATATTTCATCTCGCGGAGGGCCCGGACGGTTGCCGTGACGGTGCGGTGCAGAGGGTCGTTGTCGCTGCTCGTGATGTGGATTTGCAGCCGAAAGTCGGGTTCGTTGTCGGGGGGAGGGGCCTGGAGCGGGGCGCCGACTACGGCCAGGCCATGAAACGCGGCCCGGTGCTTGAACGCCGTCATATAGGCGATCGCGCCCGAGTTGCCGAAGGCGTGCAGCACGACGCGCGTGGGGTCGATCGAGTATTTTTTCTCGAGCTCTTCGACTGCGTCCTTGATGAATTCGATTTCGTCGGGGGTCCAACCGGCGATCTGTTTTGCCTTGGGGGCCAGGAGAATCAAGCCTCGTTCGTCGCACAGCGTCTGCCACGACTTGAGCATCGCGGCTTCCATCGTGTCGCCGCCAGGGTGCAGCCAGACCACGAGGCCGTACTTGTAGTCGGGGTTGTAATCTTCAGGGACGTAGGCCCAGTACTCGTGCTCGTGGGCCGGCATTTTTTCGGTGAAACGGCCGAGCGGCAGTTTTTTGTCGATTCGCTCTTTGTCGGGCGGGGCCATCGGCGCCGGGCGCAGGTCGGCAGGCACGTCGGCGGGAATACTTCCCAACGCAACTTCGACATCGTGCGGCGCGGCGGCTTTGTCGACGCCAAGCACCGAGAGCGTGACTTTGTCCCCCGGACGCTGCCGGCT
>JAGVKR010000735.1 GCA_020050375.1 Planctomycetales bacterium | reverse complement strand
CGTATTCGGATTTGATCGAGCCGGCTTCGGTCGAGTCGACCGCCGTGTAGTCGAAATAAGGATTGTGGTTGATCGATGCCGTGTTGCCGGAGAAGGGCGGGACCGAAAAGGGGTTCAGAGCGAACCAACGGGCGCAGACAGCAGCACTCGTCCCGTCGATCCACACCGACGACTTCTGTTCTCTGGTCTCGGCGATGAGCAGAGTGTTCGAAGTGCCGTCAGTGATGTTGGCGATCTTGACCTTCGACCGCGGGTACATCGTGCCGTCGCCCCCTTGCGCCGCCGAGAGCCCGAGGACGGTCGTCGCTCCGAGGCAGACGTAGTTGCGGATTGCAAAGGCCGGATTGCCGACTTTCGTCACGTAGTGCTTATGATCGGTCACATCGCGGCCTGAATAGCTCGGGCAACGATAGACAGAAAGAACTTGCTTTGCCGAGACCCAGTTGACCGGGTCGAGTGCCGATACGTTGTAATTGATCTGGTTGTAGAGATTTCCCTGGTCGATTTGAGGGAGGATCAAGCTGGCGAAACTGTGAAGGTGGATGTCGGGATCGGTCGGACCGGTTCCCGGATAATTCCAGACCCCTTTGCCCGAAGGGCTCGTGCTGCTCGAGGGAAATGTCCCGAACGAGTCATGGTAGTTGTGCAGCGCCAAGCCGATTTGCTTGAGGTTGTTTTTGCATTGCGTCCGGCGGGCCGCTTCACGGGCCTGCTGCACGGCAGGAAGGAGCAAAGCGACCAGTACGCCTATAATGGCGATGACAACCAAAAGTTCAATGAGGGTGAATCCTCGTCGGGGGTGCATCAGCAGGGTTCCTTGAATCGTGGAGGGATAGCTTAGCGGCAGGACACGGGGCGATATTCTTTCATTTGTCAGAATGTCAATAAAATGTTACGGGCTCTCGCTCGTGAAAGCAAGCCATTGGCTTGATGGCCAGCGCGTGGTGGCGACTCCGAGCCGGCAGGGGACAGAAAACGCGTCTGGCGCCTGATTCCTGTCGCCTGACTCCTCGTCCCGCATCTTGGGCCGCGCGAAGTTTTGCAGTCACAGCTTCCCGGCATTCAGCGCCTGATCCGCCTGTTGCCCGAGGATCGTGACAAGCTGGTTGAGGTGGGCAAAGCGCGGGTCGGTCGTATTGCCGCGGACGTAGCGGGCGTAAATCTGCTGCACGATCACGGCGAGCTTGAACAGGCCGAAACTGTAATAGAACACCGGATCCGCGACCGTTCTCCCGGTCTGACTCTGGTAGCGGTCGACCAGTTCACGGCGGTTCAGGCTGCCGGGGAGCGCGCTCGGGCCGAACGCCGCGCGCCGCAACACTTCAGAGTCTCCCGCTTCGACCCAGTAGCCCAGCGTGGATCCCAGATCCATCAGCGGATCGCCGATCGTGGCCATCTCCCAGTCGAGAACGGCGACGATCCGCGTCGGGTCCTCGGCCGCGAGGACCAGGTTGTCGTATTTGTAATCGTTGTGAATGACGACTCCCCCCGACTCGGCGGGGAGATGCGCGCTCAGCCATTGGGCGACGCTGTCCATCGTCGGGACGTCGTCCGTTCGACTGGCGGCGTAGCGCTTGGTCCAGCCGCTCACCTGTCGTTCGACATAGCCTTCAGGCTTGCCGAGCTCGGCCAGACCCGCCGCGCGGTAATCGAGCGAATGGAGCAGGGCGAGATTGTCGACGAGCGCCGTCGACATTCGCCGGGCGGTATCGGCGTCGATCGTCACTCCCGGCGGCAGCGTCTTCCGCAGGATCAGGCCACGGCGGCGTTCCATCACGTAGAACGGCGAGCCGATCACGCTTTCATCTTCGCAATAGAGCTCGGGGCGAGGGGCCGCGGGAAACACGGTGCAGAGCCGCGAAAGAATGCGGTATTCGCGCCCCATATCGTGGGCCGTCTTCACCTGATTGCCGAAGGGGGGCCGGCGCAGAACGAGCTCGCGCGGGCCGAGACGGAGGAGATACGTGAGATTGGAATGCCCGGCGGGAAACTGCTCGACGACGAGCGGCCCGGCAGCGTCGGGCAGGTGCGCCGTGAGATAGGCTTCGAGCCGTTCGAGGGGGAGCTCTTCGCCCGGTCGGATTGGGGCAGTGGGGTTGAGATCGGTGGTCATGCGAGCGCCGGTCGAAAGTTTTGAGGTTTTGTCTTTTGTGTTTCCTTAGACATTTGTTTTTCGGATTTCGCTCCGAGTTCACTGTTTCTCTTCGAGGAAGCTCGAAAAACAAACGTCTAAGGAAAGCCAAAATCCGAAATGACAAAAAGCGTTTACACTCTTTTGCGACTTCATCGGTATGTCCACAATTTCTGATCGTGGATGTGCGGAAGCGAGTTGAAGTTGTCGAGCGTGAAGCGGTCGCCGGTGAAGACGAATTCGGTGAAGGAGCTGTTGCGGATCCGCCAGTTCATTTCGAGGACGGTTTTGTCGGAGATTCCCAGCGCCCATTGCGCGGCGCCGCTGATGAAGCCGCCAGACGTGAACATCAGCACGCGGCGACCACGCCCCTGTCTCTCCTGCACCCGGCGGATGACCCGCTGCACCCGCTCGCGAAACGCGGGCCAGCTTTCGAAGCCTTCTACGTCGTGCGCCAGTCCCTGCCAGTGCCCCAGCAGCATCGCGAACATTCGCTGAAAGCTCCGCAGTCGTTCTACTTCGACGGTGCTCTGCATGAAGGTCGCCCCCAAACTGGCGAACTCGGGATTCTGTTTCGCGAAGGCGGGAGCGAGCGATTTGCTCAACCCCGCCAGATCGTATTCGTCGAGATCATCGAGCGGGACTGGCTCGGGCCACGTGAGCCCCGCCTCGCGGTAGGCGTGGCCGGCGAGCTCGGCCGATCGTCGCTGTCGGGCGCGCGGTCCCATGTAGACTTCGTCGACGGGAAGTCGCTGCCGGGCCCAGTATTCGCCGACGAGCCGCGCCTGTTGCTCGCCCAGCGGCGACAGTTTGTCGTAGTCGTCGGCGAAGAACGAGGCTTGCCCGTGTCGCACCAGTGTCAGCACGCTCATCCACTCACTCCCAGCTTGTCCTGAAGACGCCTCATGCCACGCAGCCAGCGTTCGTAGTCTTCTGCTTTGTGTAGAAAATACTCGGCCACCTCGGGGTGCGGCAGAATGAGAAACCGTTCGTCGGCGAGCCCCTGGACGACGGCGTCGGCCACCGTTTCGGGAGCGAGGGCCGATTCGCGGAGAAAATCGGCCAGCCCCCCTTCCGCCGTGCGGAGCATGTCGGTATGGACTCCTTGCGGGCAAAGACACGAAACTTTGATACCCGCCTCGGCGTACGTGATCGACAGCCATTCGGCAAATCCGACAGCGGCATGCTTGGTCACCGAATATGGGGCCGACCCCAACTGCGTGAGTAAGCCCGCAGCAGAAGCGGTTTGCAGCAGATAGCCAGACCTACGGGCGATCATACCGGGCAAGACGGCCCGCGCAGCGTAAATGTGGCTCATCACGTTGACCTGCCATGCGCGTTGCCAGCCGGCGTCGGTGAACTCCGGGCCACCTTGCGGGCAGATGCCGGCGTTGGAACAAAACAGGTCGATGACGCCAAACTCGGCCGTCGCCCGCTCGACCAGCCGTACGAGTTGTTCTTCGATGCCGACGTCGACCGCGACTGCCATTCCGCCGAATTCGGCCGCTGTGTCACGCGCAGTTTCTTCGTAGAGGTCGGCGACCACAACTCCCCGCGCTCCCTCGGCGGCGAACCGCTGGCAGAGAGCGCGGCCGATGCCGCTCCCCCCGCCGGTGACGACCGCGACCTTCCCTTGCAGTTGCATCACAACTCCGAACGCGCGGACGTTTCGATCGAAAAGACGGCCGCAAGAATTGTAGTGTTGGCTTCAGCCAACACGATACGACATTTCGTGTGGACTGAAGTCCACACCACACGGCTTCACACACGCTCCCGGAATCTATGAATGACGCCGCAGCTCAAGGCGGGCGATCGTTTCGCGGTGGACTTCATCGGGGCCGTCTGCCAGCCGGAGCGTTCGCGAGCCGGCCCACGCCTCGGCGAGAAAGACATCGCCGCTGACGCCGGCCGCCCCATGCGCCTGAATCGCCCGATCGATGACGCGGAGCGCGACGTTGGGGGCCACGACCTTGATCATCGCGATCTCCGTGCGGGCCGCCTTGTTGCCGACAGTATCCATCAAGGCGGCGGCCTTTATCGTCAGCAACCGCGCCTGATCGATTTCGATTCGCGAGTCGGCGATGTCGGCGCGAATCGTCCCCTGTTCGGCGATCGGTTTGCCGAAAGCAACGCGGGCCTGCACGCGCCGGCACATCGCTTCGAGGGCCCGTTCCGCCAAACCGATGAGCCGCATGCAGTGGTGGATCCGCCCCGGCCCGAGCCGACCCTGCGCGATCTCGAAGCCGCGCCCTTCGCCCAGCAGCAAATTCGAGGCGGGGACGCGGACGTTCTCGAACAGCATCTCGGCGTGGCCGTGCGGCGCATCATCGTAACCGAAAACCGTCAGCATCCGTTTGGCGGTGATGCCGGGGGCGTCCATCGGCACGAGAATCATCGACTGCTGTTGATGGGCGGGAGCGGAGGGATTGGTCTGACCCATGAAAATGCAGATCTTGCAGCACGGGTCGCCGGCTCCCGACGTCCACCATTTGCGGCCATTGAGGATGTATTCGTCTCCCCGGCGCTCGATGCGCGCCCGGATGTTGGTGGCGTCGGACGAGGCCACGTCGGGCTCGGTCATCGCGAAGCACGAGCGGATTGTTCCTGCCAGCAGTGGTTTCAGCCAGCGGTCCTGTTGCTCGGGAGTGCCGTATCGCACGAGCACTTCCATGTTGCCCGTGTCGGGGGCCGAACAGTTGAAGACCTCGGGTGACCAGGAAACGCGCCCCATGATCTCGCACAGCGGAGCGTATTCGAGATTCGTGAGGCCGGCGCCGAGCCCGCATTCGGGAAGGAACAGATTCCATAACCCGGCGGCTTTCGCCCTGGTTTTCAGTTCCCCGACAATCGGTCGCGGCTGCCAGCGATCGGCCGCCTGACCCTGGGCATGATAGGTCTCTTCGTTGGGGTAGATGTGTTCGTCCATGAACGCCGAGAGGCGCGCAAGGTAGTCCTTTGCTCGGGGGGATGGATCGAAGATGTTGCCGTGTTCGTTCATGATCGACTCCATTCACGCCGTCATCCCGCCATCCACGACAAACACTTGCCCGGTGACGTAGGAGGCTTCGTCCGATGCCAGGTAGAGGGCGGCGAAGCTGATTTCGTCGGGCTGGCCGATACGACGGATCGGCTGCGTCTGTTCGAGCTTCGAACGGAATTCCTCGTTCTTCCAGAAATGCTCGCTGAAGTCGGTTTGGATCAACCCCGGGGCGATGGCATTGACGCGGACGCCGTGCGGCCCGAACTCGTGTGCCCAGCTTCGCGTCATCATGATCAGGCCCGCCTTGGTGAAGCTGTAGAGCAACCCCTGCGGCTGCGGCTCGAGTCCGGCGACCGAGCTGATGTTGATGATCGATCCGCCTCGCTCTCGTTCGATCATCTTCGGGACGGTCAGGCGAATCAGGCGGATGGCCGCCTTGATGTTGATCTCGATCATCTTGTCGAGCATCTCGTCGGTAATGGCGAGCGCCGGTCCCTGACCGAGATTCGTGGCGCTGTTGTTGACCAGAATGTCGACCGGCCCGAGTTGCGCCTCGGTCTCACGAATCAGATTCTCGACCTGATCGAGACGACCGATATGGCACGCGATCGGCACAATCCGTCCGGGGAGGCCGGCCAGCTCGCGGGCTGTGGCTTCGAGATTTTCGAGCTTGCGGCTGGCGATGACGACGTTGGCGCCCGCTTCGGCGAGGCGTTTGGCAATCGACTTGCCGATTCCGCGCCCGCCGCCTGTGACGAGGGCGACTTTACCCTTCAAAGAAATGCTGGCACTCATGGATTCGCCTGTCGAAGACGGTTGTTGGAATCTCGGACGCACTCCAAACGTGAACGTAGTCTATCGAACGACGCATCGTGCGGCCAACGGCAACGGCCACTCTTTCGTGCTTTGCTTTTTGTCTTTCCTTCGACATTTGTCTTTCGGAATTCGTCGTTTGGATTCAACATTCGAATCAAGCTGGGGAAAGCCCGAAAATCAAATGTCTAAGGAAATCCAAAAATCAAAATAGAAAATGGGGATTAGTGCACGGTAACCAATCGCCTGACGGCGTGTTACACTCTCAACCTCCCGACCGGACATCGGTGTTTGAAACCGGGTCAATTCACTCCTGCGACACATCCGGAGACAGTCTATGCAACGCCCCACGATTTTCCTGATCACGCTGATGACGATCGCCGGCGCTCTTTTCGCGGCAGAAGAGAAGCCAGCGCCGTTGCCTCCCACTCATGCCGAAGTTTTGTACGGGCCGCATCCTCGAAACGTGCTCGATTTCTGGCAGGCCAAAGGGAATGGACCGCGGCCGCTTCTGGTCTATATCCACGGCGGCGGCTGGGTCAGCGGCGACAAGAAGCGGGAACCGAAGGACATCGCTCCCTATCTTGATAAAGGGATCTCGGTGGCGTCGATCAATTACCGCCTGACGGGTGAAGTGCCGCTGCCAGCGCCGGTTCACGACGCGGCGCGCGCCATTCAGTTCCTTCGCTCGAAAGCGTCCGAATGGAACATCGACGGAAAGCACATCGCCCTGACGGGAGGGAGCGCCGGGGCATGCACGTCGATGTGGCTGCTGCTGCATGACGATCTTGCCGACCCGGCCTCGAAAGACCCGGTGCTTCGCGAATCGACTCGCGTTTGCGCCGCAGCGGCGCTGGCCGGTCAGACGTCGATCGATCCCAAAGTGATCGAGGGATGGCTCGGCCCGAATGTGCTCAAGCACCGGATGATCAACATGGCGGTCGGTGAGAAGACGATTGAAGAAGCCATCGCCAACTACGACAAGCACCACGCGCAGTACGTCGAGTTCTCGCCCTATAACCATCTCGACGCCAAGGACCCACCGCTCTTCATGTCTTACAAGGGAGATCTGTCGTTGCCTTCCAAAGACGCCGGCCACGGGATTCATCACGGCGTGTACGGCATCAAGATGAAGGAGAAATCCGACAAGGTGGGACACGAATGTTACCTCGTGATTCCCGAGTATTCCAAATCCGACACGAAGTACCCGTCACCCGAGGAATTCCTGATGGCCAAGCTACTGGCGCCGTAGACTGCGGTCGTCGCCAGGCCCGGCCGTCGAAATGGAATGCTTCGAAATTCTCACGCTCGGAGAAAAGAAAATGCGTCGCTACGCAGGCGTTTTCGTGCTGCTCTGGCTGACCCTTTTGTTGGGAGAGTTGCCTTCCCTTGGCCAGGAGGCCAGCGGCGGCAAGGAAAAGCCTCCCGAAAAAGAACTGCCGCTGCCGGGTGAAGTCTTTCTCGTCGACGGTAGCCCGGCGTTCCTGATTCCAGCGAAGCCTTCTCTGGAGAAGGAACGGACGCCGTGGGTGTGGTACGCGCCGACGCTCCCCGGCCTTCCCAGCAAGTCGGAAATCTGGATGTTCGAAAGGTTCACGGCGGCGGGAATCGCGATCGCTGGAATTGACGTCGGAGAATCGTATGGGAGCCCGACCGGTCGCGAAATGTATTCGGCACTGTATCGAACGCTGGTCGACAAGCGGGGCATGTCGCGAAAGCCGATTCTGCTGGCGCGGAGCAGAGGCGGGCTGATGCTTTATTCCTGGGCGTGCGACAACGCCGACAACGTGGGCGGGATCGCCGGCATCTATCCGGTGTGCAGCATCGCCAGCTATCCGGGAGTCGACAATGCCGCCGGCGCCTACAAGTTGACTCCGACGCAACTGAAGGAATCGCTTGCGAAACACGATCCCGTCGATCGTCTCGCGTCGCTGGCCAAGGCAAAAGTTCCGCTGTTTGCGATTCACGGTGACGTTGACGCGGTTGTTCCACTGGAGTTGAACTCGGGCGCCGTCGCCAAACGTTACGAAGCCTTCGGCGGAAAGATGGAGCTGATTGTTCCCAAAGGGCAGGGGCACAATATGTGGGCCGGATTTTTCGAGTGCCAGGAGCTGGTGGACTTCGTTCTCCGGCACGCGCGGTCTGACGTCAAGTAATTCGGATTCACCTTCCGGCTCGCCACGTTTCTCGCCGCGCACCTCGTTTGCGCCGGCTTTTGCGGTCACATCTTGCCAGATCGGATGGGAATCCATGAGCCATGAAGCGGAGCAGGACGACTATCCGTCTTCGGGTTACGCCTGGTACGTCGTTGGAGTTCTCACGCTGGCGTACGTATTTTCGTTCATCGATCGGCAGATTCTGAGCCTGCTGGTCGGGCCGATCCGGAAAGACTTCGGTATCAGCGAGACGGAAATCAGTTACCTGATGGGGGCCACCTTCGCAGTGTTCTACACACTGTTTGGCATTCCTCTGGGACGCCTCGCCGATACGCGCAGCCGCCGAATGCTGATCGCCGTAGGAATTGCCTTCTGGAGCGTGATG
>JAGVKR010000621.1 GCA_020050375.1 Planctomycetales bacterium | reverse complement strand
GCTTCAGCCCCTCGGCGACGATGCGTTTTTCGCGCTTGGGGCTGATGTACCAGACACGTCCTCCCGGCGGATCGGTGAAGAAGATGCCGCCGTTGCCGGCCACGACCAGATCGTTCGAATTCACATCGTCGGCGATAATCTGCACCTGGGCCTGCGAATCGTAAGCGACGATTTTCTTTTCGCCGTTGCGGCAACCGTAGAGCAACCCGTCCGGGCCGAACATCAGACCGTTGGTGTTGGCGGTGGCGTCGGCAAACAGGCTGACCTTGCCGTCGAGGTCGATCTTGTGAATGCGGCTGTTGGGAATGTCGGTGAAATAGACCCGCCCCTCGGCGTCCGCGGCGGGCCCTTCAGTGAACTTGTACCCCTCGGCGACGAGCTGCCAGGGCTCACCGTCGATGAGGACGCTGGAGAGGGCCATGTCCTGCGCGGAGGCGGCATTGGAGATCAGAAGAGCCAGGAAGGCAACCATCCGAACGGCGCGTGACATGACACTCCTTTGTTGTGGAACGGCGTAATCAAAACTCCGTCATCACTGCTTCTTGTTGAGTGTTTCCACAAAACGCGCATGTTCCTCACTGGCGAGGCCCGCTTGCAAAACATCGAGCACGCGCCCGAGATCGCGACGAATCAACGCGGCCGCATCGAGCCACAAACCGGGAAAGACTTCGCTCCGGTAAATGCCGTCTGCTCCCAGGGACAGCTTCTCGTACTGCCCGCCGCGGAGAACATGCCAGTCGATCGACTTATCCAACACGCGCCAGACAAGATATTCACGAATGCCGTTGCGGCGATAAGCGTTCAACTTGCCGTGCAAGTCGTAACTGGCGCTGCTGGCTGCAATTTCTCCAATCCACTCGGGTGGACCTTCTACGAATCCGTCGACTGTCCTGGTCCGCCCACCGAATTCCGCCAGAATGCGCAGATACGCATCGGGCTGGGGCTCGTTATCGAGATCAAGCCGAACGGTCGTATTGTCGCCGCCGTGCACGCCCGGTGTTTTGGCACGGTACTGTGCCAGCCAACCAATGACGTCGAAATGTGGTTCGCCGTGATTCTGGGCCGAAACGGGCGACGGCATATACACGACTCCTTCGATCAATTCGGCCTTCTTGATGTCAGGCATCGCTTCGTATCGTCGCTCAAACTCGTCGCGCGACAGGTGATCTCCGACCTCCAGGGGAGGGATGATGGGATCGGAAACGCCCTCGATCGGATGTGGCGATTTCAATTCCGATTTGAGCTGAGTCGACATGAGAAACCTCGTTCGGCAAATCGCTGGAACTTCAATGTCATCCCGACCATCTATTATGTCAGATTGAGTAGTGCCCGTGTATCCCCAAGTTCGAGAACGGAACCATAACAGCGTGTTGAAAAAGGGGGACAGGCACCGACCGATACGCCAAAATCGCGAGGAAAATGAACGTGTGTCGGAGCCAGTCCCCGTTTTTCAACAGCCTGATAAGGCAGGATCGCTGATCGCATCACTTCGCCGCCACCGCCGGCTTGTAATCCCGCCACAACCACTTGAGCGACTCGGGCAACAGCGCACCGCCGTGCTTGTCGTTGTGGCCGCCGTCGCCGTATTCGAAGCGGTAGTCGTATTTGGCGAACTTGAGGGAGGCGGCCATCTCCTGATTGGCCAGCGGCCAGCTCCCGTGGACGTTGTCGAGATCGTTGGCCCCCTCCTGCAAAAAGACGCGGATCGGCTTGCGCTCGGTTTTGCGAATCAGGGCCGGGTAAACATGCCCTCCGCGAATGTTGGTGAAGCTGCCGACGTGCGAGAGGACTTTGCGGAACGCCTCGGGGCGCTCCCAGGCGACAGTCCAGGCGCAGATCCCCCCCGAGCTGATGCCGCAGATCGCCCGCCCTTCGGGATCATTGGTCAGCTTGTATTGCTTCCCCACCTCGGGAAGGATTTCTTCCAAAACGAACCGCGCATACTGGTCTCCCAGCGAATCGTATTCGAAGCTGCGATTGCTGCGCGGCTTCTGATCGGGGGCCGCCGCGGGAATGTTGCCGGGGTTGATGAACACGCCGATCGTGATCGGCATCGCCTTCTTGTGGATCAGGTTGTCGAAGACGACGTTCGCGCGGAAAAACTTTTTCGGATCGAGATACGAGCCCCCATCCTGAAAGACCATCACGCACGCCGGCTGCGAACCGTCGTATTGCTTGGGAACATAGACCCAGTAATCCCGCTCTGTGCCGGCGAAGATCTTGTCGCTCTTCCACTGCAACTTGGTGACTGTTCCCTGCGGAACCCCGTCCTGAACCATCGAATCGGGGCCAAGCTGGTAGTCGTCGGCCGCGAAGACGGCGCTGTTCAGCAGACAAGCGGCCAGCAGCAGGCAGGGCCCAAATCGACGATGAGACGGCAAAACGGCGACAGTGCGGATCATCATGAGGCCTCGAGTGGGGGGCAGCGGACAAATCGCTTGCCGATCTTACTTTCTCCCGGCAGCAATGGAAACGTGGTCAGGAACGCGGTTGAATTCCACACCCGTCGAAATCGCGCGTGATATGCGCCAGGTTTCCTCGCCCTGAATTTATGATCTCAAGGCCTGACAAGGAAAATCGGCTTGAGCGGAACGTGGAAGCTGTGAAGCCTCCACCAGCGTCGCGTCGAACACCGGCGCGTACCTTCCTGGGGACAACGCTCGCCGTGTTCTTCACCATCACCGGGACTGGCACCGCATTTCTGGCGACGTGCGCCGCAACGGTTATCAGTACGGACACACGCAACCGTGATGTCGGAATCGCTCTCGGGTCCATCGCGGCCATGTTAGCGGCTGCGGGGCTGCTGAAATTGTTCTGGAACGAACCCCCGTCGGCTCCGAAATGATACTCAAGCCTCTCCCCGGCCTCACCTACGCACTGATCATGCTCACCGCCATAGTCACGGCGGTCGTGCTGCGGCGGCGGCATCCAACGCAACTCTATGAAGCGGCGTTTCACTTTGTCACTGCCGCAGTGCTGGCGATCCTTCAAAATAGCGGGCTCTTCCGCGGGCAGTTGATCAAGCTCTATTTCATTTCGTACTTTGTGTACCGCTTCCTCACCGAATTCATCCGCCCGGAAGCCCGCCTGTGGCTGCACCTGACTGGCTACCAATGGGCCGCGCTGGCGTTCATCCCGTTGTTCGTCGCGCTTTGGATTCACGATGCACAGAGCCTTCGACCCCCTTCGGCGGATGGTACGATAAGAGTTGGTTGATCTGTTCTCTCCCGACGCTCTGGAGCTTGCAGTGATGGTGCGCGTCAGAATCCTTGTTTGCACCACCGGGGCCTGTTGTCTCTTGGCCATCGGCTGTCTGACTGGTCTTGTTTCCGCGGAAGAGCCACGTCCTAAGGTCGACTACATTCGGGACGTGCGGCCGATTCTGTCGAAGGCGTGCTACAACTGTCACGGACCGGATGGCGGGCATCGCAAGGCCGGCCTGCGGCTCGACGAGCGCGACGCGGCCCTCAAGGAGCTCGAAACCGGATCCAAGGCGATCGTTCCCGGAAAACCGGCCGAGAGCGAACTGCACGCGCGGATCACGAGCCGCGACGCCGCCGAACGGATGCCGCCGAAGACATTCGGGCATCAACTCACTCCCGAGCAGATCGAGACGCTGACGCGCTGGATTGCCGAGGGGGCGCCGTATGCCAAGCACTGGTCGTTCGTGAAGCCCGAACGGCCCGCCATTCCTGCGGTCAAGGAAAAAGCCTGGCCGCGAAATCCGATCGACTATTTCGTGCTGGCCCGACAGGAACAGGCGGGTTTGGCTCCGTCGCCGGAAGCCGATCGTTACGCGCTCATCCGCCGGCTGAGCTTCGATTTGCGGGGCCTTCCGCCGACGCCGGCTGAAGTGCAGGCCTTTGTCGACGATGCGAGTGACGGCGCCTACGAACGGCTCGTCGACCGGTTTCTCGACGACTCGGCGTACGGCGAACGCTGGGCGCGGCTGTGGCTCGACCTCGCGCGATATGCCGATTCGAAAGGGCTCGGTTCCGACCCGCTGCGAACGATTTGGCGCTACCGCGACTGGGTGATCGACGCCTTCAATCGCAATCTGCCGTTCGATCGTTTTACGGTCGAGCAACTCGCCGGCGATCTGCTCCCGGGCGCGACGCTCGATCAGCGGATCGCGACCGCTTTCCATCGCAACACGATGACGAATACCGAAGGAGGAACCGACGACGAGGAGTTCCGCGTGGCGGCTGTCAAAGATCGCGTCGACACGACGACGCAGGTCTGGATGGGACTGACGATGGGCTGCGCGAAGTGCCACGACCACAAGTTCGATCCGGTGACTCAGGCGGAATACTATCAGTTCTACGCCTTCTTCAATCAGACCGCCGACAACGACCAGCCCGACGAATCGCCCACGATTCCCGCCCCGACGCGCGATATCGAATCGAAGCTTCGCGAAATCGATGCTGGGATTGCCGCCGTGAAAGCGGAAATCGACGCACCGAACTCTGCCCTGGCAGTCGCTCAGGAGCAGTGGGAGTCGGCAATGCGAATGACCCCCGAATGGATCGTCCTTCAACCCGACCGAGTCGATTCGGAACGAGGGTCGACGTTCGAACGGAAAGAGGATGGATCCTTCCTCGTCACAGGCAACAAGATGGAATGGGACGCCTACACGGTGACGGCTCTCGCTCCCCCGGGAAAGATCACCGCCTATCGGCTTGAAGCGATTCCCGATGCATCGCTTCCGGCTGGCGGCTCGGGCCGGGCGCCGGACGGCAACTTTGTTCTTTCGCGGTTCAGTGCGATCACCGGAAACGCCGATCGGCCGGAACCGGTCGCGCTCCCCCTCGATGTTTCGCCGCTCCCCCCGGCGCCTCCCTCGACTCTAAAGCAGGCTTTCGCCGATTTTTCCCAGGCCGAGCATGCGGTCGACAGCGCATTGGCTCCGCGCGTCTTGCGAAAGAACGGATGGGCGGTTGCCCCGCAGGTCCAACAGCCGCACGTCGCTTATTTCATCCCGGACGCGGCTCGTCCCGCGTTCGATTCGACGCTCCTGACGATCGTTCTCGAACACCGGTATGAAACGCCGCACTACACGCTTGGGAGGTTCCGGCTGTCGGTGACGACCGATTCGAACGTTCTGCCGCGAGTTTCGATTCCCGCTGATGTTCTGGCCGTCGTTGATCAGACGCGCGATCAGCGCACGGCCGAGCAATCGGCGAAGCTCGCTGCATACTACCGGACGATCGCGCCGGCGCTTCAGTCGTTGCGCGACAAGATCGCCCAGCTCGAAAAGACCCGGCCGGCGATTCCCACCGTCCCGGTGATGCTCGAACTGACCGCCGAAAAACGCCGCACGACGAAGCTGATGGTCAAAGGGAACTTTCAAACGACCGGCGACGCCGTCGAAGCGCGCGTTCCCGCAAACTTCCATCCGCTTCCCGCGGGGTCGGCCACTGATCGGCTTGGAATGGCTGCGTGGATCGTCGATCGGAACAACCCGCTCACCGCCCGCGTGACGGTCAACCGGTTCTGGTCGCAACTGTTCGGCACGGGGATCGTCGAGACCGAAGAAGATTTTGGAACGCAGGGGGAATTGCCGAGTCACCCGGAGCTGCTCGATTGGCTGGCGGTCGAATTCATGGAGCCGACCGACGCCACTCCCCCCCTTAGGAAGGGGGGGCAGGGGGGGTCGCAGGCGACCGGCGCGAGGATTCAGGATTCAGGATTCGGGATTCAGGGGCGGAAACCGAGGATCGAAGATCGAGGATCGAGGATCGAGAACGACGCGGCAGGGAATCGATCGTCGATCGTCGATCCTCCATCCTCAGGGCTCGTCAGCGCGACCCCTCAAGCCCCTGACAGCGCGACCCCCCCCGGCCCCCCCTTCCTAAGGGGGGGAGGAAGTGGATGGGACATGAAACGTCTGCTCATGCTGATCGTCACCTCGGCGACGTATCGACAGTCATCGCAGATTTCGAGTGCGGCGATCGCGACCGATCCGCGGAATCGATTGCTGACGCGCGGGCCGCGGTTTCGGCTCGAAGCCGAGATGGTTCGCGACCAGGCGCTGGCACTCGCCGGGCTTCTCAGCCGCAAGTCGCACGGGCCGTCGGTTTATCCGCCGCAGCCTCCCGGATTGTGGCAGGCGGCCTTCAACGGCGAGCGAACCTGGGCGACAAGCGCCGGCGAAGACAAATACCGGCGGGCGCTGTATACGCTTTGGCGGCGGACGGTTCCCTATCCTTCAATGGCCACGTTCGACGCACCGAGCCGCGAGTTGTGCACGGTCCGCCGGATCCGCACCAACACACCGCTCCAGGCAGATCGGAAGAGCGTCG
>JAGVKR010000825.1 GCA_020050375.1 Planctomycetales bacterium | reverse complement strand
CGACTCGAAGACATCCCCGCGCTGGCAGCCTACTTCCTTTGCAAGTTTCGGGCCGATGCGACAATCACGGTCCAGGGCCTGGCGCCGGCGACTTTGCAGTTCCTGATGGCCCATGATTGGCCGGGCAATGTCCGCGAATTTCGCAACGTCATCCAATCGGCCTGCGTTCGCGCCACGTCCGAGATCCTGCAGCCGCACGATCTTCCCGCATTGCAAAGCACCTGTTCCGCGAAATCCGAAGTGCGCGGCACGACGCTCGAGCAGATCGAGCGCGATGTGATCCTGAGAACCCTTCAGGAACTGGGTGGCAACAAGACGGCAGCGGCCGAGAGACTCGGTGTGACTCCCAGAACGCTGCTGAACAAGATGAAACGCTACCGTGCCCAGGAAGCGGCCTGAGTGGCAATAGCCCGGAAATCTTTTCCGCCGTACGAGGAAAAGTTTTCTGGCGCCTCCGACTGATGGCGACGCCGGCCGTTAACACACCCCGGTAATCCACGACGGGGGTTTCCCGGACGGGGCCACATGGCAAATTGGCACGCCGCTTGCATTCCCCACGTGAGGACTTGATTCCCACGGTCTTTTCGCGGCCCTGAAAATGCGAATGCTTGAGGCCCTCAATTGTGCGGCCAAGTCGTCCGGCACGATGTCCGGCCAAGGGTTCGCACGCTCGACGGAGACAACCGGGGCGTCGTCCAACCATCGTTCGCCGTCTCGCAATAAAGGCTCGCGGAGAAGCGACGGAGCCACGGCGTTTGAGGACAACTTGAACGACTTGGCCGCAGCCTGTGCGGCAACGGTGCCGGCTCCGGTCTCAGCCGATTCGCCGAACACGGGGCAAAAGACCCGGGAAAACGACCCATCAACGATCCTGGAGGGCCCCGCAGCAGCCGAACCCATCCCAGCGGGTTGTGCCGAGTCCATCCCAGCCATTCTGCAGAACCCGGGGGCCAGTCCACTTCCAAAGTCAAATCTGCCCGTGGAACCGAGCGGGACGGCGCCGACCGCGGAGAATGCATCGATCGCCGTAGCGGGTGTCACGACGCCGACCGATCCAATCCAATCCAAGGCCCCCGACGAAATCGGTCCGCCGGAGCTTCCGGCAGCACTTGCCGAGAAGACGCCCGATCTCATCCCGAAATCCGGGCCGGAACAAGCCGGCCAACCGGACGCAACAACGCAAGACAAAGTTTTCGGCGGGCAGCAACTGCCGTTGGCACGCGAAGGAACAACCTTCGCGCCCTCAGCGCCGGGCGTCACCGAAGGAGACGCGGAGTCATTGGCAGGCGCCGATGCTTCGCGAGCTCAGGTCGCCGGTGGACTTCGGACAACCGAAACCGATGGAGATGCGACCGACCACCTGTGGCGAATCGAGGCCGCCTCAACGGCGGCACGAGCTCTCGAGAACCAATCCGATGCCGCGGCCGAAGACTTTGGCCGTGACCCGCGAGGATCCGATCGGGATACGCGAAGCGACGGTGTCGATTCGTTGACGACGAATCATCCACTTGCCACCGATCCAACGACCGGCCCGGTGGCCCACACGCGAAATCGGTCCGATTCGGCGCCCGGCGCAACCGTCGCCGAACAGATCTTTGGCGAGATCGCCACCCGCGTCGAGCTGTCGCATCGCGACGGAAGAATTGATTTTCGACTGCAACTCGACCCGCCGGGGATGGGCACGGTCCACGTGCGTCTCACCGCGACGGACTACTCCGTTTCGGCGCAATTGATTGCCGAGGATCCGGCGGCTCGTCAGGCGATCGAAGAGCACCTGCACACGTTGCGCGAGTCGTTGGCCGGAATGGGCGTTTCGCTCGAGCAATTCGGCGCCGCGCGCGATGACGGCAGCTCGCGGGGGGCGTGGCAATGGCAGCAACCGGCCCCACCATCCGCGACGATCGGGTTCAGCGTTCCGAAATCGGCCAAACGGCAACGGTCACAGTCTTCGCGTCCGACGACGGGCGTCATCGATGTCGTCGTCTGACATCGGATTAACACTCATTCGACAGAGGAGAAATCGAAATGGCAGCCCTGGGAGTCACATCACAACTCGGTCGCGACCAGTTCATGAATCTCCTGGTGACGCAGATGCGAAATCAGAATCCGCTCGAGCCCATGAAAGACGCCGAATTCATCGCGCAATTGGCCCAGTTTTCGTCGCTCGAAGGGATCGAGAAGCTCAACGACAATTTCGGGCAGATGCTCTCGCTCCAGCAGTTCACCGAAGGATCGAATCTGATCGGCAAGTCCGTGCAGTACCAGCTTTCGGATTCGTCGCCACTCAGTCGCGGAACCGTCGAAGGAATCACGGTTCGCGACGGCGCCGTCAACCTGATCGTGGGTGGCGCGCAAGTCCCGCTCAGCACGGTCACCAGCATGTCGGCGGTGCCGGCGCAGTAGAGCGTCCGACGCAAATTCTCATCACAATTCAGGGGGAGATTTCAAAATGGCCAGTGCACTTTTGGCAGGCGTCTCGGGTTTGCGGTCTCATCAGGAAATGCTGGATGTCGTCGGCAACAACCTGGCCAACGTCAACACCACCGGGTTCAAGGCCCAGCGGTTCCGTTTTGCCGATCTGATCAGCGACACGAAAGTTCCGGCGACCGACAGCGTCAGCGGCCAGGTGGGCGGCACAAATCCGCTTCAGATCGGGCTCGGCGTCAAGCCGGCCGCCATCGACACCGATCTCAAGCAGGGAGCCCTCGAGGCGACCGGCAACGACCTCGATCTGGCGATTCAGGGAGACGGGTACTTCGTTGTCAACGATGGCGCCAACGACTTGTACACCCGCGCCGGCGCCTTCTCGGTCGATAAAGACAACACCCTCGTCGATCCCTCCACCGGGTATCGCGTGCAGCGCTACGGGATCGTCGGTGAAGGGGACGCCGTCAACCCCCCGATTCAAACGCCCGGCGACAATTCCATCCAGATTCCCTTCGGGACCAGCATTCCCGGACGGGCCACCGAGTCCGTTTCGTTCAAGGGAAACTTCAGCGCGGCCGCGACCGGGCCACTGGCCGAGACATTGACGTCCAACCAGCCGTTCGTCGCCTCCGGGAGCCCCGCAACCGCCGCAACGACGCTCAATTCGCTCGACACCAATCTCGTCGACTATGCGAGCGGCGATCCGATCCAGATCACCGGCACCGACGCGGACGGCTCGACGGTCAGCTCGACCTTCACGTACGGCACCGACGGCACAACGCTCGGGAGCCTGATTGCCAGGATCAATAGCACATTCACACAGGCGACGGCCAGCCTCGACGCTTCCGGCAATCTCGTCCTGCTGGCCAACAACACCGGGCCGACGAACCTCACCTTATCGATCGGCGACGGCGGGACGAGCGCCGGCTCGACCAGCTTCAGCATGCACAACGCGGGCCCGACGGTCGAAGGCAAGGACGGCGACACAGTCAAAACCGCCATTCAGGTTTTCGACACCCAGGGGACAGCACATACGCTTTCACTGACGTTCCAGAAAGTTGCAAACAACCAGTGGAACCTGACAGGCACGGTTGATCCGGCCGAAGGGACCGTGCTCGACGGCCAGGTCGACACGATCCTGTTCAATGACGATGGATCGTTTCGGCAAGCGGGCGGCAGCGGCGCCGGCGACCTGGACCTCCAGGTCCAATTCAACGGGCTTTCCACCCCGCAATCGATCAATCTCAATTTCGGCACGTCGAACGGCTTCGATGGGATCACACAATTCGGCGGAGGGACCTCAGCCGCCGCCACCAATCAGGACGGCTATGCCGCCGGGTTTCTCACCGCGGTCTCTGTGGCCCAGGACGGCGTCATCGGCGGGGTCTTCACGAACGGTCTCATTATCCCGATCGCGCAAATCGCCGTCGCCTCGTTCACCAACCCTGGCGGCCTGAACCGTCTCGGCAATAACTACTTCGGGCTCAGCAACAATTCGGGCCTGGCCGTGCTCAGCACTCCGCTCTCCGGCGGCAAAGGGGGAGTTCGCAGCGGCAACCTGGAGACTTCCAACGTCGACGTGGCGCTCGAATTCACGCGGCTGATCATTGCGCAGCGCGGTTTTCAGGTGAATGCCCGCACGATCACGGCGGCGAACGAGGTGTTGCAAGAGCTCGGCAACATCATCCGATAACGCGAGCGGCCGGCGTCAGCCCGCCGGCCCCTTGATCTGACTTTCATTTGCCCGACTTGGGCAACCGCTGACGCACCGTTTGATACAGTTGATCGGCAGCCCGGATCATGTACTCGAAGTCGTTGCCGCACTGGGCCCATTGAACTCCCAGGCCGGCGGCTTCGAGCGCATGCTCGGCATTGCCCCCCATCCCCATCCCGACGTACTTTCCAACGGCGCGGGCTTTGCTCGCGACTTGCCGGATGGCCTCCAGGATTTTGGGATGATGGACCTCGCCCGGCATGCCCATTGAAGCCGAAAGGTCGTAAGGACCGACGACGAGCGAGTCGAGCCCCTCGATGGCGACGATGGCGTCCAGCTCATTGAGGGCCGAGACCGTCTCGATCTGGGCGACGACAAACAGATTCTGGTTGGCGTGCTCCAGGTACTTGCCGCCGGTGAAGCGCCCGTAGTTGGTCGGCCGCCGCGGCCCAAAGCCGCGCGATCCCATGGGGGCGTACCGGCAGTTGGAGACAAAGGCCCTGATTTCGTCGGCTGATTTGGTCTGCGGCAGGATAATGCCTTCGGCCCCGCTGTCGAGGGTCCGCTTGATCCAGGCGACATCGCCGCTGGGAATCCGCACAATGGCCGGCGCCCCACCCGCGCGGGCCGCAATCAGGTGGCTCAACACCGACTCGAAGCTGGTCGGGTTGTGCTCCAGATCGATCCAGAAGAAATCGACGCTGTCGCACAGCGCTTCGGTCACCGAAGGATCGTAGAACGTGATGCCGGCGCCAAGACAAAACTGCCCGGCGTCCATCTTCTCGCGAAACTTATGAATGTTGCAGATCATTGCGGTGCACGCGCGGGCCAGGGCCAATGAATTCCGGTCAACACGACTGGCGTCAAAAACGGAGGCGTCTCTCGATCTTGAAGCCAGGAGTGACAAAGCTGGTCGGATTGTCGCTCCGGCGGGAGGGACGTGTCAACGAACCATTGCGTGGCGAACATTCCACGAGTCTGAAACCGGGATTTCGGGATCAGGCGACATGCGGGTGGACGCAATCCACGGCAGAGGAATGGTTGCGCTCCTCCCGCCGACAGGAATCTTGAGTCAAATGATCGGAAAACGCCGCGAATCCGTAAAGACGATGTGTCTCACTCGGAAATGCCGACCTGCGCTGCGTCAAAGCCCTTAAGGCGCAGTGCCGGTATTGCCGATACAACCGATATGAGTGTCACACCTTCCCAATTCGAGTTGATCGGGGGACTGCTGGACGCGGCCAGCCTGCGACACCAGGCCATCGCGCAAAACATCGCCAACGTCAATACGCCCGGATACCGTCGACTCGACATTGAGTTCGAGGAAACGCTGAGCCGGGAAATCCTGACGAACGAAGAGGCCATCGGAAAGCGACACCAGGCGCGTCTCATCGAAGGGGCGAGTGAAGCCCAGCGCGAGGACGGCAACAACGTGAGCATCGATGCGGAGATGGGGCAGCTCAATAAAAACACGATGCTTTACAACGTCTATTCCCAAATCCTGGCCACCAGAATCGCCGCCATGCGCAGTGCGATCAGTGGTCAATGAGACTTTCGATTCGCGGCTTGCGAGCCAACCCGCAGAAAGAAGGCGTCCATGTCTCTCGATCAGGTTCTTTCTGCCACGAACATCAGCGCGTCGGGCCTGACGGCCGAGCGCCTGCGGATGGAGGTCATCGCGAATAATATCGCGAACGCGCATTCGACCCGACTGCCGGGCGGAGGCGTGTTTCGCCGGCAGGACGTCGTCTTCTCCGCGGCGCTGAATAACAAGCTCGCGAACACGATCCCAGGCCGGGAAAAGCTGGGGGGGGTGGAGATCCACGGCGTGGTCGAGGACAAGACAAATCTGCCCAAAGTTTTCGAGCCGGGGCACCCCGACGCCGCGGAAGACGGTTTCGTCGAGATGCCGAACGTCTTCCTGCCGGTCGAGATGGTCAATCTGATGACGGCCAGTCGCGCGTATGAAGCGAATCTGACGGTGTTGAACAACTTCCGGCAAATGGCCGACCAGAGCCTTTCGCTCATTCGGAGGTAGTCATGGCAATCGCCCCTGTTGGCGCGGGCGGTCTCGTTCCTGTCGGAGATGCCGCCAGCCTGGCTCAGGTGCGGCCTGCCGAAAAGACTTCTTTCGTCGATGTCGTCGGAAAGCTGCTCGGCGAAGCAAACGCCGGACAACTCGAGGCAGACCAGGCGATTCGAGAGCTGGCGCTGGGGCATGCCGACAACCTGCACGATGTGATGCTCGCCGTCGCCAAAGCCGACCTGACCTTTCGCACGGTCCTCGAAGTCCGCAATCGTCTGACCGAAGCCTATCAGGAAGTCATGCGGATGCAGGTGTGACGGGGCGTATGTCGCGACCCGTGACGCGCGAACCAACTCGAGGAATCACCAGCGATCATGCGTTTCTTTCAGCAGTTTGCCCAACAATTGAAGCAGGTCTGGCAAGGCACGAGCGTTGTCGGCCGAATGTCGTTTGTGGTTCTGAGCGCCATTTGCCTGGCAGCGATCAGCGGAGTCGGGTACTGGGCCTCGCAGCCCGACTATCGTGTCCTCTTTTCGGCCATGTCGCCGGAAGATGCCGGCGCCGTGACGACCAAGCTGCAGGCGAAAGGGATTCCGTTCCAGCTTTCGGCCGGCGGCACGACGATCAGCGTCCCTGCCGCACTGGCCCAACAGGTTCGCGTCGATCTCGCCGTCGCCGGTCTACCGGCGGGCGGCGCCAAGGGATACGAACTGCTCGACGAATCGCCGCTCGGCGTCACGCCGTTCCTGCAGCACGTCAACTTGGGGCGGGCGATGCAATCGGAGCTGGCCAAAACCATCATGCAGATCGAGCCGGTCGAGTTTGCACGAGTTCACATCGTGCGGCCCGAGCCGATGCCGTTCGTTCGCGATCAAAAGCCGACGACCGCCAGCGTCGTGCTCAAGCTGAAACCGGGCACGACGTTGAACCGCGGCGTCGCCGCCGGAATCGTCTCGCTCGTCGCCAGCAGCGTCGAGGGATTGACACCCGACACCGTCACGATTCTCGACACAACCGGCCGGGTTCTCGCCGGCCCCCGCAATGACAAAACGGGCGCTGCCGCCTCTTCGCAATTGGAGCATCGCCGCGAGACCGAGGCGTATCTCGCCTCGAAAGCCGAGGAAATGCTGAGCCATCTCCTCGGCCCCGGCCGAGCGATTGTGCGAGTGACGGCCGACATCAACTTCAAGCGGCTGCGGGAAAAGAGAGAGAATATCGACCCCGAAAGTCGCGTGATGACCCGCGAGCGAACGACGCAGAAGAAATCGACAGCCAACTCTTCGGCGCGCGGCGCCGCGGGCGCCGCCAGCAACACCAACAGGCCGGCGACCGATTCCGGCTCCACGGGCACGGGAACGCAGGAAGAGGAATCCGAAAACAGTTACGAGTTCTCGAAGACGGTCCAGGATCTGGAGCAGCCGGGCGGCGAGATCGAACGACTCACGATTGCCGCGATGGTCGATCTCACGCCGAGCGGCGAAGGAGCCGTCAAAGACGCCGAAGGGCCCATCACCCTCAAAGACGTGGAAGACATCGTCAAGCGCGCTGTCGGGTTCAAACCGCAGCGCGACGAGATCAAGGTCTCCAGCGAGATCGTCCGCCAGCAGGATGGCTTCCTGGCCTATGGCGTGGAACACCTTCGCCCGCTGAACCTGAAAACCGTCGCCGACGCCATCGGCATGCACGAAAGCACGGTCAGCCGGGTCACCTCGAACAAATACGTCGCCACACCGCGAGGCGTGTTCGAGTTGAAGTTCTTCTTCACCTCCTCGATCGCCTCCTCGTCCGGCGGCGAGGCCCATTCGGCCGAATCCGTTCGCCACAAGATTCGCCAGCTGATCGACGCCGAGGGCGCCGAGGCGGATGTGCACTCCGATGACGCCATCGTCGATATCCTCAAGGAGGCCGGCGTCGACATCGCCCGCCGCACCGTGGCCAAGTACCGCGAGGCCATG
>JAGVKR010000190.1 GCA_020050375.1 Planctomycetales bacterium | reverse complement strand
CTGCGCGATGGCGGCGTCGCGCGGACGCGGGCCTGCGTCGAAAAGGCCAAATCGCAGGCGGCCCGCTGCGCCGTCGCCGCGCCCAGCGGACAAAGCTGCATCACCGAGGTGCAGCGCTATTACATGAAACGGAGGGGGGAGCTGGGGCTGTCATAGGGGGCTTTGCGGCACAGACGATCCGACAGGGATGCTCGCCCCACGTCACTCCATTACTTCGCGGCTGTTGCCGGCGTACCGATCGAAATGTACACCGGCTCGCTCGCAAAAGTCAGCTTCATCACGAAGTTGAGCGAGACGTGGGCCATCACCGGCACCAGTTGCTTCTCGACCGGCGGCGCGTCGGCGGCCGCTTTCAACGTGATGAAGCCCTTCGTTTCCTCCCCCGAAAGCAGCGTCTTGCTGTTCGCGCCGTCGACCGTCACCCCGCGGGGAAGACTGTTCCCGAACGGCTGCTCCAGGTGCTGGAAGTAGACATCGAGCGTCACGTTCCCTTTGTAGTCGGGAGCGCGCTCGATCGTGATGTCGATCTTCTGGGTCCCGCCGGGCTTCAATTCCATGCCGGTCGTGCTGACACGGACGGCCCGAATGTCCATCGGCTCCGAAACGGCGACAGTGTGCAGATCGACCGGGTAGTTGCCGCGACCGCCACCGGGAGCGTAATACTCCTGCAAGGGCTGCGCCACGGCTGAAAGCTTGAGCGGTTCACCGTTCGCGATGGGATGCGTCGCCGTCCCCGTGATGCGGATGCTCGCCGCGCTCGCCGGAGCGTTCGGCGCGGCCTGAAGAATCACGCAGCCGTCGGGGTAGGCGCCGTTCGTCAGAATCTTGCCGCAGACGGCCGTGACCCCCGCCGGCAAACCTTCGACGCCCAGTTGAATCTCACCCGCAAACCCATTCTTGCGAAAGGCGCGAACGTAGAAAACGGCGTTCGTTCCCGGCGCCAACAGCGTTTTGTCGGTGTCGGCTTCCAGCAAAAAGTGCGGCTCGCTCCGCGTCACCTGAATCGCGTAGGTGAACTGGGGGCCGCCGCGCTGGTGCAGATCGCGAATCTCGATCGTGAAATTGCCGTCGGCGGGAGCGGTCCAGTTTTCGAGCCAACTGTCGGCCGAGCCGACGCGATGCTGTGATAGATCGTCGGCCTCGGCGATCGCCGCCCCCTGGTCGTTGAGGATCCGCAGAATCGGATCGAGCCCCGACCAGCCCCGCCTCGCGAAAACCTCGAACGTCAGCGCTTCCCCTTTTTTCGCGGCGAACGTGAAACAATCCTGATCGGCGGGAGATTCGACTCGCCCGCTGATGACGCAAGGAACGGCGACCGACTGACTGCCGGCGACGGTGTTGTTCTCGGCGGCCGATTCCTCGATCGGCGCGAGCGCGCTGACAAGAACGGCGAACTCGTTGGCGGCAGACGCTCCGACGAGCGGCGACACCCACCGCAATCCGGCCGGCGTGTCGGCCGGCAGGTTGACGATCGCCGTTGCCTCCGCCGGCAGATTGAAACCGACGAGAGTCACTTTCGTCTCCACCCCCGGTCGAACCGCCAGAGGATGGGCCTGCGTGACGAACGGACGATTGTTGACCTCGATGCTGTACGTCCAGTCGGGTCCTCCGAGGTAACGCACATCGCGGACTTCGAGCAGATATTCCCCGGCCGTCTCAAACGTATACGCCAGCAGCGGATCCCCCGCGTAGTAGTTGTCGGAGGCGGCGAGCGTCATCCCGGTGGCGGTCTTGAGCGTGATCATCGGATCGACGCGGCTCTGCATGTCGTGCAGGCGATTGAGCAGCCGCTGCGAGCGGACGTGAAACGTCAGTCCGGTACCGGCTTCCACCTTGAACTTGAAAAAGTCGAGGTCTTCGGCCTTTTCGATCTTCCCGCAGAGCGTCGAAGGGATACCGACGACCTGCGCTTTGTCCGGCGTGTCGTTGTCTGCCGCTTCAACGACGACCGCATCGCGGGCAACGACGAGCTGACCGACCGTGCTCGGCCCCTGCGGGGTGACGATCCGAAAATCGCGCACGCCGGGGACGGCATCGGGAGCGACGGTGAACTTCACGCGGATCTTGGGAAAGTTCGGCTTCTTCCCCGCCTCTTTCGCCTTCTTCACTTCCTCCTGCTGCTTCTCATCGAGCGGAGCGACCTCGCCCGTCACCCCCTGCCCGGCGACAATCACCTGCGTCGCCCCCTGCAAATTGTAACGGGCCGAAACTTCGTGCTCGGTCGTTTGCCCGACCACCGCCGCCGCGGGATGGACGCTCATCAGCATCGGGTAGGAGTTGTTCGTTTGGGCAAGTGTCGCATTAGTGAGGGAAAGCAGTGCGCCGGCAAAAACGACACCTAATCGTGATTTCGTGAACACCATAGCGTTCCTCGCCATCATTGATTGAAGCGCGTGCAGATTTCCGTCAGACGCGACATCGGTTCGAGTGATTCATTGATTTCGCAAAGCTGTTGAAGCTGTGTTCGTACCTGCGGCCACTGGATGTTGCCGGCCTGTCGCACCACGATCCCTTCGACATCGGCCCAATCCTGTCTGCGTCCCGCGAAGGCTTTGAGGACGACTGTGTCTTCCAACGAGGCGGTCTTCAGAACACATCCCTCAGCAAATTCATAGTCGGAGGCTCTGTCGATCACTTGTTCCTCAAATGGAAATCCGGCCAGCGCAATGTCGAAGGGAATTCCATTTCTCGAATTCACCAGCACGACACGTGATTCGAATGCGAAGCGACGGGCATCGTCGATACGCGGCGGAAATTGCGACAGCAATCCATCGATAAACTCGGCCTCCGATCCCAGCCCTGCGTACAGACTGACGTCCACGTCCTTTGTCGATCGTGGATGCCCCCAACGAATAACCGCCAAGCCTCCAATGATGCAAAATCGCCAAGACCGACTCTCGAGGAATTGCTGCAATTCGACGGCGGCCGCAAGAATCGAGTTCATTGGCCCCACAACTTCCGAAACCGACGCTGCTGCTCCACGAGACCACTCGTCGTCTGCGGCTGCGATTTCGACGCGATTTCTCCCAGTTCGAGAAGACTTTCAACAAGCGGATCGCACGGGCCGTTGCCAAGTTCGCGAAGTTCACGACGGCGGACTTCTTCCAGCAGGGGGCCGACGCGCTGCCAGTGGCGAACAAAGGCACGTAACGAATTCTTTTCTGACTCGTTCATCATGTCGAGCTTCGTTTCGACGCCGCTTCGATTCATCGCACAAACAAAAACTGCTTCGAGTTGATCAGCGCCCACAGCAAATCCTGATAACACTCCTGCGGCGACGGGCTTCCCTCCAGGAATTTCTTGCTCGCCTCGATCTCTTCCGCCGTCGGACGGCGCGAAACCGTCGCCAGATAAATCTCGACCACGATCTCGTCGTGAGGCTTCTTCGCCGCGATCAGCTTGGCGACCCGGCCGTTGGCGTCCGCGATCTTGCCGGCCACCACGTCGCCGTTCAGCGTGTGCAGGGCCTGCGCCAGATTCTCGTCGGGAGTCCGTTCGCACTCACAAACGCTGGCACGCTTCGGTTTGCCGAACGTCACCAGAAACGGGTGCTGATAGTTCGAATCGGGAAGATCGATGGCCCGCGTTCCCAGCGGCAGATTCGGGAACTTCGTCGGCGAACCGGCCGCATAGTCGATTGCGTCGAGCAGCGCTTCGGCCCCGAT
>JAGVKR010000228.1 GCA_020050375.1 Planctomycetales bacterium | reverse complement strand
CGTGGGCGGTCAATTTCGTTATTCTAACGGCATGGCGCGGGCACTCGATGACTGAACGTCTCTCCCGATCTCTGTGAGGAGCGCGAACGATGGCCCTCAGGCTCGATGACCTGGTCGAAGTCGGCGAGATCAACTGCACGCGGCACTACTCGATCTTCGGTTTCATCAAGCTCCGCGGTCAGGAAGCGCCCCTCCACCTGCAACTGACGGGCAACCCCGATCCCGATCTGCGCGGCAAGCGGTTTCGCTTCGAGCCGCGCCGGAAAACCGGCCGGCGCACCGAACGACACCCTCCCGATCTCGACGAAATCGCCCGCGAGCAAATTGGCCCTCCGGGGGACTTCACGGCGGCTCGCCAGGTGCGAGTCTTCGATTGTTCCTACGAGGAATTCTATCGGCGGAGCAAGCTCGGCGAGCAGATCCCGACGGAATGGAAGCCGTGCCTCTATCTGGAATGGTTCAGTCAGAACGGGCGCGTCGTCATCGAGCTGCCTGATCCGATTCTCGAGTTTCTGGAGGCCGACGACCACAGCGAAGTGACCGACACGGTCGATGCCGGCGATTCTTCGCCTGTTCCGGGACTATTGACCACCATTGACGACCAGGTTCCGTGGATCGACGAGGCCGACGAATCTTCGGACGTCGATGCCGAGGGAAGCGACGACTTCGAGTCGGACGGCGAAGACGACCAAGACGAAGACCCGTATGGATTGCTTCCCGACAACCTGCAACAGCACTTCGACGCGCAGGCGATCGAGACCGATCGTTACATCCGCGACGACGACAAACCGCGCGAGTTGCAGGAACAGGAGCTGATGGACGACTTGATCGAGCGCGGGACGAGCGAACCGCTGGCGTCGATCCTCGAAGACATCGCGCATCTCCCGGCGCACTCCGATCTCGACGACACACAGGTGGAAAGCGCCTTGAAAGCTCTGCTGTCGCAAATGGCTTTGTTCGGCATTGCGCTCGACGTCTGCGAGCACTTCACGCCGCGCGACGCCTATCGCTACCTGATGGAGACAATCCTGCCGCAGGAAGGGGGGCACCGCGAGTTGCGGCACACGCAGTGGGTCCAGCATTTTTCGACGTGGGAAGACTGCGAGCAGTGCACCCGCGAATTCGACCGCGAATGGGAGGCCCGCCAGCGCCGCGAGCAGAGCGGAAACGGCAGTTCGGAAACCGCCCCCCCGGAGAAACCGTAGCGTCGCACCGAACCCGAACGGTCGGGAGAATGTCCGACATGAAGTCCGGGTGATTTTTCGATAATGTAAGTAAGGAACCAGAGTTTCGTTCGACGCTTGCGAGAAACACCGATGAAGTTCACGAAGATGCACGGAGCCGGGAACGACTACGTGTACGTCAATGCGTTCCAGGAAACCCTTCCGCGCGACATCCCGCGACTGGCCGTCGCCGTCAGTGACCGTCATACAGGAGTCGGAGGGGACGGGTTGATCCTGATCTGCCCGTCGGAGGTTGCCGACGCACGCATGCGGATGTTCAATGCCGACGGCAGCGAATCCGAAATGTGCGGCAATGGGATTCGTTGTGTGGCCAAGTACATTCACGATCATGGGATCGCCCGCAAGGACGAGCTCAAAATCGAAACCGGGCGGGGCGTGCTGACATTGCGCCTTGAAGTCGCCGATGGCAAAGTGCGGCAGGTTCGCGTCGATATGGGAGAGCCGATCCTCGAGGCCGAGAAGATCCCCACGACGCTTTCGGGCTCGCGGGTGGTCGACCAGCCGTTGCCGTCGATCGGAGGGGACGCCCGGCCGGCCTGGTTTGATGAATGCGGGCTCGACGCGCGGATGACCTGCGTGTCGATGGGCAATCCGCACGTTGTGCTTTATTGCCGTGACGTGGCCCGGGTCCCGCTCGAATCGATCGGGCCGGTGCTCGAAAATGCCCGCATTTTCCCGCGACGGATCAACGTGCATTTCGTGCAGGTGCACGGACCGGACGAAGTGACGATGCGAACGTGGGAACGCGGGAGCGGGATCACCCTGGCGTGTGGAACCGGGGCCTGTGCCGTGTGCGTTGCGGGCGTTCTCACCGGACGCTCCGGACGGGCCTTGACGGCGCATCTTCCGGGGGGCGACCTGCGATTGGAATGGTCACAAACCGACAACCACGTCTACATGACCGGCCCGGCGGTCGAGGTTTTCTCGGGAGAGTACCAGGCGTGAGACTTGAGACTTGAGGCTTGAGGAAGAAGGAGAGACAGAGAGACAGAGAGACAGAGAGAGGGGGAGACGGAGAGAATCGTTTTCTCCTCGTCTCTCCTTCTCCCCATCTCTCTGTCTCCTTCGGCCAAAAGACTGTCACCTCAATCGCCAGCCCTCAGGTCCCAAGCCCCCTTTTCAAAGCGCTATTGCACAAACCGTGCGAACCGGATATTTACCGCGGCCTCACATTTCCTCCATGACTCACAGCGTAGGCACGGGCGGATTTCCCGTCAGTTCAGGCGGCCGATGGCTGCTCCTGGCGTGGAGTCTGTTTTTGCTGGGTGGTTTTGCCTCGGCCCGCATGCTCGAGCCCGATCCGCGGGGATTCGGGACTCATCAACGGCTGGGGCTGCCCCCCTGCACGTTCCGCATGCTGTTCGGCATCCCCTGTTTCAGTTGCGGCATGACAACCAGTTTCTCTCATTTCACGCGCGGTCACTTCGCACAGGCCGTCGAAACCAACGCCGGAGGAGCCGTGCTCGCACTCGTGTGCGCGGCACAAATTCCCTGGTGCTGGTGGAGCGCCAGTCGCGGTCGGCTCGTCGGCGTCTCTCAACCGACGAAAAGCCTTTCGGCGCTGGTCGCAGTTGTGGTCGGCGTCAGTGTGGCAAACTGGCTGTTTCAAATCATCGGCGGCTGACGCACGACGCGGCATATCCTACCTCTCCCATTTCGTTTGACTCAACCCGAAGGACCGGCGATGGATCGCCAGTGGAGTCCCGCGGCCGGACGAATCTCCGGACGCAGGCGGTTTTTGCGCGTGGCCTGGCCATTGGCCGTGGCCGCGATTCTGCTCATGCCGCTGACCGGGTGCCAGATCGTGATCGGCGTCCTGCAGATCTTCAAAGGCTTTCCGCTGGACGACGCTGATCTCAAGAAACAAACCGGCCGCAGCCTCGACGAGAAAGGGAAGAAAGTCGTCATTCTTGCGAGCTCCGAATCGGGCGCGCGGGCCGAGCACCCGTCGCTCGACTTCGACGTCATTGCCGAGCTCACACTCCGCTTTCGCCAGCATCAGATCGACGTGATCGAATCGCAAAAGGTCAATCGGTGGATCGACGACAACGGCGGAATCGACGACGCGACCGACCTTGCCGAAATCGGACCCAAGTTCGGAGCCGATTTCATCGTGCTGATCAAGTTCGATGAATTCGGCTTCCGCGAGAGCAACAGTCCGTCGCTCTACCGCGGTCACTCACGCGGCACCGTCGTCGTCGTCGAGCTGAAGCCGGCGGCAGTGGGGGGCAAGAAGCTCGCCAAGCAGATCTATCACCGGCCGTTCGAATCGAAGTATCCCGTCCATCAGCCGATCTCGGCCGACCAGGAGAAGTTGTCCCTCTTCAAGCAACGCTATTTGGCGCGCCTCAGCGAAGAGCTGGCGCGATTGTTTTACGATCATCGCCCCGGGGACGACCTGTGACCCATCGCCGACCCGTTGTTGAGTCCCTGTCGCAATCCATGCATTCCGCCGTGCCGATTTCCAACGCAAGGAACCGTTCGATGTCCTGTGCCGCTTTCTGCCGACGCGTCCTGCATCTGGCCGTTCTGCTGGTGGGAGCCGGCAGCCTGACCGGCTGTAATGCGGTGATCCTGCTGGGATATCTGATCGGCGGCCCGCCGGCGATCGAGCCCGATTTTCATAAGCAGACGGGAAAATCGCTCACCGGCAAGAACAAAACGGTGATGGTGATGTGTTACGCCCCCACCGAGCTGCGATGGGACAATGACGCCGTCGATTACGAGCTCGCCAAGCACGTCGCCCTTCGGCTGAACCTGAACAAGATCAACGTCATCGACCCCGACCGCGTCCATGCCTGGCTCGACAAGAACAAGGATTGGCAGAAGGCCGCCGAGGTTGGAGCCGAGTTCAAGGTCGATTACATCGTCCACATCGATCTGAGAGACTACAGCCTGTTCGAGGAGCATAGCTCTGACCTGTATCGCGGTCGGGCCGACGCGATGGTCACCGTCGTCCAGATGGATGAAGACAAGAAGGATGGAAACGTGATCTACAGCAAAGAGATGGTCTCGCGCTTCCCCAGAAGCGGGCCCGAATCGGTCTACAACCATTCTTACGCCAACTTCAAGAAGCTGTATCTTTCAACCCTCAGCAACGAGATCGGCGTGCTGTTCTACGAATCGTTCGCAGGCGACGATTATGTGAACACGGCCCTCAACTGATCTCCAACCGAGCGTCGAGCATGGTTTCAGCCGCTTGACAGTCGACTGGCCGGCCCTATATCTTCCGTTTGATGGCTGGCCCCATCGTCTAACCCGGTTAGGACACAGGGTTTTCATCCCTGCAATGCGGGTTCAAATCCCGCTGGGGTCATTTGTTATCGGCAATTGCGAGTCGATTTGCCCAATCAGCGCGTGCCTGCCTTGAGGGCGGGGGAACGATTGTTCGGCGCTGCCGCGATTGATCCCTTTGAGTCCCCCATTTTCAACCCTCCCGCCAATGTGGGAGGGTTTTCTATTCCGCCATTTCGCAAACGAATTGAAGAAGCTGATTCGGCCCCGAAGGTATCCGGTGCGCGAATCGAGTCTTCGAAACGGCGCCAGGCATCGGGGGCCGACCATTCGAGGCGGACACGCCCGACGTAATGTCGGCCACGACCCCCAGGCGGAGGTCACTTCCACGACCCTTCGACCGGCTCGTGCGGCGCGCGGGCTCGTTCAAGCAAAGTGATCAGCCGTTCAAGATCAGCCGGCGCGAGGTGACCGAGCTGGCGATCGTGACAGTCGCGGACGGGACGATCGAGCCGCTTGAGCAGAGCCAGGCCGGCGGGCGTGATTCGAACCAGGACCAGACGTCGGTTATCCGACGGACGCTCCCGGGCAATCCATCCGCGCTCCTCCAGCTTGTCGAGCATTCGCGTGATGTCGGGAGCCCGCGAGACGAGTCGCGAGGCGAGCGAAAGCGTCGGAAAGGGTTGCGGGTGCTCGCCGCGCAGCAAACGCAACAGATTGTATTGCTGGGGAGTCAGGTCGAACTGACTGAACAACTCGTCTTCGAGCAACCGCAGGCGATCGTACGTCCGCCACAAATTCAGGAACGCTTCCTGCTGCGGTGAATCGAAATGGCGGCGGGCCGCGGTGGTGGATGAAGTGGGCATACGATTTCCGACTCTATCGGTCCCGACAACAGTTGTCCAGACAACTATGTGCCGGCGCCGGGAACCGCCGGGATTGATCGCCATTTCTGCCGTCAAAAGACGATCAATTCCTCGGCACGAGCCGGACCTGCCGCAGGTCCATCACCGCCACTCCCGCTTTTCGGAGCGGCTTGACGAGGATTTCGTAGCGCCCCGGACGATCGAGTTTGACCTGACCGATCGTTCGCGGAACGAAGTTCTGGAAGTGGCCCGTATCTTCGACGACGAACCGCAACGGCTGGCCATCGACCGACAATTCGACCTCGCTTCCCCCCTGCCCCTTCCCGCAGCCTTGCAAAATCTCAACATCGAACTGTCCAGGCGCATTGAACGTAAAGTCCCACGTCACCCGGTCACTGGGAATGGTCCAGAATCCAACCGTGCTCTTCTCGGGCTTCGGTTCGTACTGCACCTGCACGCCGTGTATCGTCACGTCACGGGCATGGCAGGTCACGCTGCCGTCTTCGGCTTGGACGATCGGTTTTCCCTCGCACGCCGGACGGAGCGTGACGGCGAGCAGGTTGAAAGCCACTTTTCCCGACGAGTTCGTGGACCGGATCTTGAGCTGATGTTCACCGGGCTTCGGGAGATAGAGCTGGCCCAGGCGGAGAGATTTGTAACGGAGCTGGCTATTTGTCGAAGTCAGCGGGGCCGACACTGCGGCATCAGCCAGCGTAGCTTCGACCTGGCTTTCCGAGCCGCCGGTCAATGAATACGTGATCTCGACGTCGTACATTCCCGGGCGCTTGGCTTTGTAATCCCAACTCGCGGAGGCCGAGGCGTCCGTTCCGAACTCGATTCGCCGGTGCCCACGCCGACTTTCGAGGCGAGCCGTCGTTCCCGCGATCTTCGCGTCGCTGGCACAAAAGACGTTCCGGCCGTCGGAACGTTGAATGGATTTGTCGGCGACTTCGAGCACGATCACGCGATCGGCCATTGGAGATGCGTCGTCTTCCGGCAGACACAACCGCAGTTCCTTTGCATCGCTGCTGAACTCGAACGACAGTGGCGTGCGCTCCCACCCCTCGATTTGGTGTGCCGCGGCAAGCGGTGGCATGTCGGCGGGGAGAAGCAGACAACGATCCTTGGGCATGCGAGCAATTTGTGCGAGGTAGATCCCGGCCGACTCGTCGCCCGCCTCGAGCCATCCCCACGGGGTGGGGATCGAAGTCTTGCCCAGGACCTGAGTGTCGGATAACAGCAGCGCCAGGATCAGGAATAACGACATCTCGGGTCCGCCTTTCGGATCAATGACGGCCTCAGCACCCCGCGCAATGAAGGTTGCGCCGAACGTTTCGCGCAGCGACGATCCGATTATGCCGCCCGCATGCGGGCATGAATAGCCAGAGCTCGACCTGGGCGCAGTGACAACCCGCGGCGATCGACGGCAGGTCGCGCACTCTATGGCTGAATCAACCCTTCGCGCACCGCGTACAGAGCCAGGCTGACCTTGTCGCGAACGCCGAGCTTCGACATGATCCGAAACTTCTGGTTGTCCACCGACTTGGGAGACAGGAACAGCTTTCGCGCCACGGCCTTCACACTGTCGCCGCGGGCCAGATGTCTCAGGATTTCGAGCTGCCGGTCGGTCAGCCCGCGCGAGTTGGGGTCGACTCGCAAGCGGTACTCGCCACAGCCGGGGTCGAAATCGAGTCGCGTCCCAATGGCGGGAGACACCGGCCGTTCGCCGGCCGCCACTTTACGAAGCCCCTGCACCAATTGTGTCAGTGATTCGGAGCGCGAGAGCAATCCTTCCATCCGCAAGCGCAGCGCCTGATCGAGCAGCGAATCGGAAGGCGCGTTGAACAACACGAGAATCTTCGTGGCGGGCAAACGGCGGCGGACATCGGCCGCGAGATCAAACGCCCGTCCGAGCGGAATTTCACCGTCGAGAATCAGAACGTCGGGACGGGCCTCTTGCAAATTGCCCCAACCGCTTTCGGGGTCTTCGACCTCGCAAACGACCTGCAGGTCAGGTTCGCTCGTCAGCCGAAAACAAAGCGCGTCGATGAAGACCCGCTGCCGGTCAACAATCGCGACGCGGATCCGTGGCATATCCATGTGACTTCCTTACGCTTCCGGCGAGACGCCACGCCCGTCAGGCTCCCCCCTTGATGCACATTATCGGACATAGAGGCATTTTCCTCCATAGCTGATTCAGACTATTCTGGCCTCAACGGGGTAGATACCCCCGCCCGAGGTTCAGCCGCGAGCGGCGCGGACGATCATCACCATCCGCACCAGATCGGCGACCGACTCCGCGTGCATCTTCCGGAGAATGCTCGCCCGCTGGTTTTGAACGGTGTTGAAGCTCGAACCGAGCGTCGCGGCGATCGATTTGGTCGGCAGTCCGTCGACGATTCTGTCCAGGACCTCGTGCTCGCGGGGTGTGAGTCGGGCGAGCCGGGACTCGATCTCCGCCTGGTCGATCTGCTGTCGGCGTGTCCGGGCATCGAGTGAAATGGCTTCTTCAATGCTGGCCAGCAGTCGGTTGCTCTCGAAGGGCTTCTGGATGAAATCAACGGCCCCGGCGCGCAGTGCCTGAACGGCCATCGGCACGTCGCCGTGGCCGGTGAGAATGATGATCGGCAGCCGGCTGCCGCGCGCCGCCAGTTGCTGCTGCAACTCGAGTCCGTCGACTTCGGGCATGCGCACGTCG
>JAGVKR010000093.1 GCA_020050375.1 Planctomycetales bacterium | reverse complement strand
TGCTGCTCCGGGGCAGGCAATCGGTAGGCGACCTGCGGGCCCGCGCCAGCCGCATGGCGCCGGCCGGTTCGCTCGATTCGCTGGACCAGTTGCGAACCGAGCTTTCGGGGCTGCTCCAGAAGAGGTTGATTCAAGCCGACGGTTCGCTCGACAGACGCGGAATCGAAGTCGATCATCACCTTTACGAGCCGCAGGAAGGTCGCAAACTCTCGCCGCGGTCCGATGACGACGAACCGGGGCCCCCGTCGTCTTCGCCCGTTGAAACGGCGAATCAGTCTGCGGCGAACGCGATCCCCCGCCCGACATCTCTCCCGCCGTCGAACCATCCCGATCTCGCTGGACGAGTCCACCAGCTCGAAGCGGCCTTGACTGCAATTCACACCGAAAATCAGGAGCTGCGAGGGGAGCTCGCCGCCTGCCGTCAGCAGGTCGAACGACTGGAATCCGACCTGCAGCAATTGCGTGAAGCGCTGGGGGCGTGAAAGCGGCGCGCAGACGCAAAAATCAATCGAGACCGTACTTCTTCAACTTGCTGAAGAACGTGCTTCGCGGCAGGCCCAGCAGCCGGGCGGCTTCGGCTTTATTTCCGCCGCTCTTGAACAGGGCGTCCACGAGCCGTTGCCGTTCGGTCGTGCGGCTGATGCGGCCGGTTTCGATGGCGCCGATTGCGACCTCGTACGGGAAATCGCCGCCGGACGAGCCATCGGCGAGAAACGGCGCGGGCTTGGTCTCGAGCACTTGTCCGCGCAGGCCGCGCGCTTCGAGAATTGCCATCGGGAGATCGTGAATCGTGATGGCCGGGCCCTCGGCCATGACCACCGCCCGTTCGATGGCATTCTCCAGCTCGCGGATGTTCCCCGGCCAGGAATAACGCCGCAGGGCTTCCATCACCGGCTCTTCGAAATGCGTGATCCGCTTTCCCGCCCGTTCGGCCGACCGCGTCAGGAAGTGCAGAGCCAGCTCGATAATGTCGTCGGCCCTCTCGCGGAGCGCCGGCAGCGTGATGCTGATCACGTTCAACCGGTAGAACAGGTCTTCGCGGAACTTGCCTTCGGAGATCAGCCGTTCGAGGTTCTGGTGCGTGGCGGCGATCAGCCGCACATCGACGCGCAAGTGCTTTGACCCGCCCACAGGCTCGAACTCACGCTCCTGCAGAACGCGCAGCAGTTTGATCTGCGTGTCCAGGGAGATGTCGCCGATCTCATCGAGAAACAGCGTCCCTCCGTCGGCCATCTCGAAGCGGCCGATCTTGTCGCGATGCGCGCCGGTGAATGACCCTTTGACGTGCCCGAACAACTCGCTTTCGAGCAGGCCGGGCGACAACGCGCCGCAATGGACGCTGACGATCGGGCCGCCCCGCCGCGGGCTGTTGTCGTGAATCGCCTGCGCGAGCAGCTCTTTGCCCGTGCCGCTCTCGCCACGAACCAGGACCGACGACTGGCTGCCCGACACCTTGCGGACGGTTTCGAGCACGTTGCGAATGGCCGGGCTGCTCCCTTTGATGAGATCGCGGCGGAACGGCTCGCTCTCGGCGGGAGCGACCACTTGCTGCCGCGAGGTGATCTCCGCCTGCAGCATCGAGATCAACCGTTGCTGCTCGGCGATTTTTTCGAGCTTGATCTGCAGCTCGTCGTTCAGCCGATTGGCGGTTTGGTGCACGCGAGCGCCGTAGAGCGCGACGCTGGTGATCTGCCCCAGCGACGCCAACAGCGCCAGATCCTCGGCGGTGTACCGCGTGCCGTTGCGCTTCGCCCCCAGCATGAGCACGCCCGCCAGGTGCCCGTCCATCTCGAGCGCATGGACCAGATCGATGTCGAGCTGTCTCAGCAAGACCTGGGTTTGCGACGGCGATTCGTCGGCTTCGCCGTCGTCGAGATGCAGGTTGGCCTCGGATTCGAGCAGGCCGAGCAGTTCCTGATCGTTGGCGAATTTCAGCGGCGCTCGGTCGATGCCTTCGGCAGCCAGCATGCGGAACACGCCGGCCTGCGCATCGCGGAGATAGATCGCCGCCTGCTCGACTCCCAGCAGCTCGCGACACGACGAGAGCATCCGCCGCCCCAGCACTTCCGGATCGGCCAACCCGCCAGCCGACTGGTTCATCCGCTGAAGCGCCTTGTCGAGCTGAAACTTCTCGCGAAAGAATTTGCGGTCGATCAGTTCCTGCAGCCGGTCGCGCGACCAGGTGAGCAGCAGAACCGCAACGACGACCAGCCCAATCACGACCGGCATCTGCTGCTCGAGTTGTGCGTTGCGGAACATCCCCGCCAGGCTCGACAGGGCGATCGCGAGGCTGAAGGCAATCGTCACGGCCAGGCTGAGCATGTAGTAAACCATGCCGCGGCTCAGGATCTGGTCGATCAGCATGAGCTTGTAGCGGACGATCCCGACGGCGTACGCGAGCATGAACAGCAGACTCGCCGTGAACATCGGAAGGCTGGCTGCTCCCAGAGCGAATCGCTCTTTCTGGAAATGCGCCAGGTACAACGAGTGCCCGACAGGCAAAGTGGCCACGACCGCAGCCCAGAGAATCCATTTCACCTGGCTGTGCAGAATGGCATTCCGCGTGGTGAAGAAACTGTTGGCCAGCGCCACGAGCGTCGTGAGGAAATAACCGGCGGCTATCCCCAGATAAATGAAGATTCCTTCGTCGAGCAGTTGCAGCACTTGCGGGATCCGCGCGTCGGTTCCGTTCTGCGCGAACACCCACCAGGCGAATTCCAGCAAACCGATCAACCCGCCTGTCCACAGCACCGGGACGGTGTAGAGGGCCAGCATCGTCCACGCAGGATGGCTGGCCAGTGGTGGCTTTGGCTCCGGGTAGACCAGAAAGAAATGCAGGGTCACGACTGGCACGAGCATCGCGCAGATGACGAACGGCACCGTCAGCCACAGGCTTCCGGCGATCATCCACCAGTGATACCCGCCGACAAACCCCCCCAGTGTGACGATGCACATCGCGTAGAACACCCGCGCCTGGCGGTCGAAGGGGCGCGACCAGAACGCCAGCGCCCCGACGGCGAAAATCCCGAATTCCAGCAGGAACCAGATGAAGGTCTGGGCGACCTCCTGCCAGGGGAGCGAATGCAACGGGAGCCAACCGCGCAGGAGTTTGCCATCGCGCAGGTACTTGACTTCAACCAGCCGCTCCCCGTCGAATTCGACGACCTCCGGGAGCATGTCGGCCTCTTCGGGGGGGAGGTTGGCCTGATCGAGGAGGTCGCGACGCGACTGCACAGAGCCCCCCAGGCGGACTTCGGCGCTCCGCAGATCGAACATCCGCTGGGCGAAATGCAGAAACGTCGAGACCGGCTCACGGGCGATCTCGACCAGCCGATCTCCCGATCGGGGAGAGAACCGGGGATCGACAACACTCGAGTTGGCGATCTGCCGGATCTTCAGCCCGGGGGGAGGTTCGACCCCTTCCGGCACCGGGTCTTCAACCAGGAGGAACCGCAGCCCCAGATCGGGGTTCGTGGCGACGAACCCGACGACCGCCAAGCAGTAAATGACAACCGCAACGCCAAGACCGGAGAACAGCCATTTCTCCCAAGTCTCCCGGCTATAGGAGTTCATTGCTGACATTGCGAAAACCGGACATAAGGCATCAAAATCTGGCGATCGATCGAGTTCGGCGCCGAAAAAACGGCGTTCGGCGCCGAAACCTACAAATATTGTGGTTTGAGATGGAACATTTTTCAATGATCGGCGCCGTAGAAAAATCTGGTTTTGAAAATACCGCGTCGTCTAAACCGCCGTATTTCCAGTCAAATACGGAAGATTGGGAAAAAGCGTTCCAGTCTCCGATTGGGCATGAGCCGACTGGCACACCCCTTGCTTATTCCTCGATTCAGCCTCGGCCATCAAATTGTCCGAGGACGAAATGAAGTTTGGGGGGATCGAGAGATTCCCGACAAGTGTGCCCAGCCTGCCCTCAGGGAGAGGTGTTCGCTGGAACGCTCGGACATTGAGGGTGCCCCAATTGCAGTACGACCCACACTGCAATTCTATTCCCCACAATAACTGATCCGAGTTTTCCTGCGGCAGTCTTTCCCTGAGGGTTTTTGTTGCGCGCGGCGGCTGATCCGCGTTTGCCCGAGGCCGACTGAAATCGCGCGGTCCCCGAAATCTGCCCCCACGCTTGGAACTCAAGGAATTGGGACGGCACGGGGTCCGAATGCCGCGACGATCGCCGGCTGGACGCCTGCACCCGACCTCAGCGTGGCCTCTTGTATACGGCCGAGGAGTTCGGCGTTTCCCACAGGATCACTTCCACGACGGGGAATCCCTGCTCGTGTGCCCGGTCGTAGATCAGGCGGGCGATGTTCTCCGCTGTCGGGTTGTGGGCGATCACATAGACCGGCTGGCTGTGCGCCTGCAAAACCGGCAAAAGCGGATCGTCCCGATGCAGGATCATGCGATGATCGAGCTCGTCGTCAATCCAGGTCCGCAAAGACCGCTTGATATCGGTGAAATCGACCAGCATTCCGCGATGGTCGAGGGTTTCGCCTTCGAGTGAGATCATCGCTCGACCGTTGTGGCCGTGGAGGTGCCGGCACTTCCCGTCGTAGTTCAGCAACCGGTGACCGTAACAAAAATCGATTTGTTGTGTGACTCGGAACATGGGTTGCTGTAGCAAATAGGGGAACGAGAGAAAGCGAACGGGTCAGGAAGCCAAAACTTCGTCGACTGAGCTTGGCCAGGAAGGCCACAGTGCTTCTGTAGAATCTACCTCTGAGGATTCTAGGAGACGCCGATCGTGGCGGCAATCGCCTTGATCGCAAGCGCTGCGATGGATCAGCGGCCGAGTTGGATTTTGAGTACGACATCGAGCGCCACATCACGAATCTGCACCATCCGGTTCGAGTCCAGAAAGGAAGCTTGTCATGGCACGGGGAAGTCGGTCGTTGCATCCTGTGGGCCGCCGCGCAAGCTCAAGACGGCGCCTGTTGATTGCCCGCAGCCAGCCGTTGTCGAGCGATTCTGCAACCGGGCTTCCGACGTCGCGACGCAACATTCAGGCGGCGCAGCCCCTGGCAGGGGGCGTCTCCGAAGCATCGGCAGGCCTGGCCGCCGTCAGCCACCTGTTGCGTGGGACGCAGCCGGCGACCTGGGTTTTCACCGGTGACAGCATCACCCACGGAGCCCTGTTCACCGAAGGCTGGCGGAGCTTCCCGGAGCATTTCGCCGAGCGCGTTCGCTGGGAATTGCGGCGCTTTCATGACGTCGTGATCAATACGGGCGTTTGCGGCGAGCGATCGGGAGGCCTCCTGTCGAGCCTGCCGGCCCGGGCACTGCGGTTCCGTCCAGACGTGGCTCTGATCATGATCGGCATGAACGACGCCCTCGCCGGTCCCGACGGTCGTGCCGAATTCCATCGGAACCTCACCGAGATCGTCGGCCGCCTGCGGGAAGAGAACGTGATTCCCATCCTGCAAACGCCCAATTTCGTCTATCTGGCAAACTGCCATTCCCGCAGTGATCTGCCGGCATACATTGAGGCCATCCGCGACGTGGCCGAGCAGGCCGAAGTCCCCCTGATCGACCATTGGCAACACTGGCAGTCGCGAAAGCCCGATGCCGAAGGGTTGCTCGCCTGGCTTCAGGACGAGTGTCTCCACCCGAATTTTCTCGGCCATCGCGAAATGGCCCGGCTGATCTGCCAGGCGTTCGGCGTCTTCGACCCCTCGAGCATGACGTGCAGCCTGTCGGTGTCGTAGGACGCGACTGGTCCCAGGCGACGACAAATCGAGATGTTCGTCATGTCGGAAGACAGGGGCCAGGAGACAGGGGCCAGGAGCCAGAAAATGCGTCTGATACCTGCCTCCTGTCGCCTGACCCCTTGCTCACTCAGCCAATGTCCGCGGCTTCCAGTGCCGCCACGTAGGGCAAGTGCCGGTAGTCGTCGCGATAGTCGAGGCCGTAACCGACGACAAACTCGTCCGGAATGCGGAAACAGTGGAAATCGGGGGTCCGTTCGACCCGCTGGCGCCCCTCTTTCCAAAGCAGAACGGCGGAGCGCAGGCTGCGCGGCCGCTTTTTTTCCAGCCGTTCGAGCAGCCCGACGAGCGTCTGCCCCGTGTCGAAGATGTCGTCGAGCAACAGCACGTCACGCCCTTCGAGGTCGCGCAGGCTCGTCTCGCTGATTTCGAGCGTCCCCGGCAGCGTCGCCGCGCCGCGGTAGCTGGACGCATGGACAAGACCGACCCGCAAAGGAAAGTCCAGCCGCCGAATGAGGTCGGCCAGAAAGATCAGGCTGCCGGTCAAAACTCCGAGCACCGTCAGCGGCTTTCCGCGATACTCGGCGTCGAGCCGCCGGGCGAGATCGACGATTCCCCGCTGAATCTCGGCTTCCGACAACAGGATTTTCAAAGTCAGCCTCCACGGAATAGCGCGGGCGATGCACGGGCTTGCGTCATAGCTCGAATAATAGTCAACGGAATCGCACACAGGAAACGAACCGGAAACGGTCCGGGCTGAGATTGAACGGCGGGGAACCACGAAAGACCCGGCGCGGCCTGGCATTGCTCAGGCGCAACCGTGACACCACTCAGGGCCACGGAAGACACGGAAAAAGAGGGCGGACCAGCGAACAGACCGTCCTCGTCATATTCTTGTGTTTCTTTCGCGTCTTTCGTGGTCCAAACTCATTGTCGCCGATCGGCATTCGATCTCTGTCTGTCGCGGCAGAAGCGCGTCGTGTGCCCTGCGACTGCGAAATTCTCATCGTCGGCCTGACGCACGTTGCGTCTGGTGTTATTGTCTGGATGTTCGATTGCGGGTGGCAACGACGACAGGCATGACCATCAGGAGATGACCCAATGAGATCGGCTTCGTCATGGACTCGAACGTGGATCGTGGTCGGCTGGCTGCTGACGGTTGGTGCCAGTCAGCAGGTTGTGACGCTTGCCGGCGACGCGCCGACGCAAAAGAAAGTGGCGGCGATCGTCACCGAGTACCGGCACAATTCGCATGCCGACGTGATCGTCAGTAGGCTGTTCCAGTCGCAAACCCTCGATGACAAAGGGCCGAAGTCGGGACTGAAGCTGGAGTCGCTCTTCACCGACCAGATCCCGGCGAGCGACACGAGCCGGAAATGGGCGAAGCAATATGGTTTCCCGATCTTCGAGACGATCCCCGAGGCGATCACGCTCGGCAGCGGCAAGCTCGCCGTCGAGGGCGTGTTGCTGGTTGCCGAGCACGGGAAGTATCCGGTCTCCGACACCGGGCAGGTGATCTATCCCAAGCGGCGTCTGTTCGAGCAGATCGTGCGCGTGTTTCGCGAAAGCGGCCGCGTCGTGCCCCTCTTCTGCGACAAGCATCTGGCCGACAACTGGGCCGACGCCAAATATCTCTACGACACGGCCCGCGAGCTGAAGATCCCGATGATGGCCGGCTCATCGTTGCCGACGTTGTGGCGCTATCCGCCTGTCGACGTCAAGCGAGAGGCGAAGCTCAAGCAGATGGTCGCGACGTCGTACGGTTCGCTCGATGCCTACGGCTTTCACGGCCTGGAAATGGTGCAGTGCCTGGCGGAACGTCGGGCGGGAGGCGAGACGGGAGTCGCCTCGGTGCAGTGTCTGACGGGCGCCGATGTGTGGCGCGCGGGGACCGAGGGAGTCTACGATGTGAAGCTGCTGGAAGCGGCGTTGAAGAGAGTCAAACGCACTCCGCCGGTCACCTTTGAAAAACTCCCCGAGCTGGCGAAAGAGCCGGTGCTGTTCATCGTCAATTACGCTGACGGCTTTCGCGCCAGCGTATTGACCTTGAACGGCGCCCTCAGCGACTGGTCGGTCGCCTGGCGATATGACGACGACGCGGTCGAGTCGACGCTGTTCTACACACAGGAAGCCCGGCCGTTCATGCACTTCGGGATTCTCGTCGACGGGATCGAGCGGATGATGCAGACGGGGATCCCGTCGTGGCCGGTCGAGCGAACGCTGATGACCAGCGGCGTCCTCGATGCGGCGCTGATTTCGAAGAAAGAAGCCGGTCGCCGAATCGAGACTCCGTACCTCAAATTCTCTTACAAAAGTGCGTGGGATTGGAAAGAGCCCGCGCCGCCGCCGCCGAATCGACCGATCGATGGGCAGTGAGCGGGCATTCGCCAGTGCGAACGCGAAGATTAGCAACCGCTGCGCCAGGGCGCACGACATGGCTCGTTGAGCGTTGGGTGCCGGGGTCAAAGCGGCGCCGAAGTTCACTGGTCACAGCGTGTAATCTCTTCGTGGAGAGAAGGCACGGCCGGAACTAACCCAACTTCCCCAGCGAATGACGTAAGTACTTGCGGCGCAATGCGCGGCACTTGAAAGTTGGCACTACATTTGGATCGGTTGCAGGTTGTTGGGG
>JAGVKR010000065.1 GCA_020050375.1 Planctomycetales bacterium | reverse complement strand
TGGCCAATATGCACGTGATCGGCGATTCCCGCTTGTCCGCCACAGCGCACGTAGTCACCCGTCGAGACCGAACCGGCAAGCCCCACCTGCGACGCGAATGCGTTGTGCCGCCCCACTTCACAGTTGTGCCCGATCATCACCAGATTATCGAGCTTGGTCCCGGCGCCGATGATCGTCGGACCGATCATTCCCCGGTCGATCGTCGTGCCTGCGCCGATCTCGCAATCGTCGTGCACCTCGACCCAGCCCAATTGCGGGATCTTCTCGAATCGCCCCTGGCGGAACCGATAGCCGAATCCGTCAGCCCCCAGCACCGCCCCGGCATGGACGATCACCCTTTGTCGCAGGACGACATCCGGATAGAGCACGGCATGGGGATAGAGCACGCAGTCATCCCCGATGCGACAATCGCGGCCGACATAAACGCCGGGATACAGGTCGCAGCGCGAACCGATCACAGCTCCGGCATCGATAAAAGCGCCCGGATAGACGTTACATCCATCACCCAGCACCGCCGTCGAATCGATCTGCGCTTCGGTCGAGATGCCCCGTGCCGGCCGCTCGGCTTGCGGCCGAAATTCGCGCAGAATGGCGACGAAGGAGTCGAGGGGATCGTCCACCAGCACGAGCGCCGGACGCGATTCGGCGACCAGTGGCGAATCGAGCCGCTTGCGGGGGATCAAACAAGCGCCGGCGTTCGACGTTTTCAGTGTGCGGAGATGCTGCTCGTCGCCGGCGAACGAGATCTCATGCGGCCCCGCTTTGTGAAGTGCGGCAGCGCCGTAAATCGGCAAAGCGCCGTCGCCGACGACTTTGCCGTGAACGCGCTGCGCCAATAGATCCAGAGTGGCGACGATCATCGAGGGCATCCTTTCCACGAAACCTTGTACTCGAAAGGGCGCAGTCGACGCAAGAGCGGTTGAGTGGGGCGAATAGTGACCCGTGCGCCTATTCGACGAAGACGTTCTCGTCCCTGATCTCGAAGATGGCGTACACATCGGGAGGGAACGCGCCGAAGACAAACGGCATCGGGCCATAGCCGCTGGAGTAGAAGCCCGCCGCGGCCTGGACATCCAGCGTCGTCAGCCAGGAGCACGCCGGCATGTCGAACGAGCCCACCAACCCGGCAAACTCCTGACCCGGAATTCGCGTCGCCACGCTGCGGTTGGGGTTGGGGATCGCCAGCAGATCGTATTTCTTCAGCGTCGGGTGATGAAAGTCCATCGACTTTGCGCCCGCCTCTTCCATGTAGTACTGAAATCCCCAATGCCCCTGCAGCCAGAACGGACGCTTTCGCGCCTGACAGAACTCGGCGATTTTGGTCGCGGCGGTGCGGGCCGAATCGGCAAACCAGAAATCAGACCAGGTCACCATCAGTCCGAATGCCAGCGCCGGAATCAGCGAGCGAACCCACCGGTTCCCCGGCGTGCGCGCGTCACGGAAACGATCTTCAACACGACGTGCGAGGAGGATTCCCACGACCGGAGCCATCGGAAGAATGCTGCGGCCGTTGCAGGTCCAGTTGACGTATCCGGCGAAGACGGCGGTCCCCAGCAGCCAAAATGCCAGTAGCGCCGATTCTGCATCACGCCGCCGCCAGAGATCGGCCAGCGGCAACCAGATCACCAGGATTCCCAGAACGCAGAACAAGCCGATTTGGGCCGACAACTCCGCGTGAAAATGGGGCGTTTCGTTGAACGCCTGAATCGTCCTTGGCTTGATGGTGTAAAGATTGAAAGCAATTGCGGCAGACAGCAGAGCCCCGGTTGCGATCCAGCGTTTGTGCAATAGCCAGGGCACACAAAACGCCGCCGGGGCCAGGCAACCTCCCGAAAAACAGAGCATCGCCAGGGTCTTCTGCCAGAGCGGTCGAAGGCTGACAGCTCTCGCAATCGCCGCGCTGTCTGCCGCATCGGTCAACAGTCCGCGCCCGTAATGCCGCCACGTCCACCATTGATAGGCCGCCAGAATGGCCACCGGCAGCAGCAGAACGACCAGCTTCCATGCCGCACGCCGGCTGCGAAGCAATGTGTAAGCGATCAAGAGCGGGAACAGACTCACCGCGAAGTACTTGGTCAGTGCAGAGATGGCGATGAGCAGCGCCGCGGTGACCAGCCATAAGATGCGGTTGGAGTCGAGACCTTTCATCCACAGAGCAATCGCCCAGACGAAGGAACACAGCGCCAGCGTATCGCACATGACGTTGGTGCTGGACACGAGGAACACCGGCGAGACGAGTGCCGCCAGCGCCGCGGCCACGGGCCGTCGACACAGCGATCGCGCCAGGTGCCACGTGCCCCAGATCGCCCCGATCGCCGGCAGGAGAAACACGCCGTGCAGAGCCGGCTCGCTCCAGCCCACGACCGAAGCGGCCAGGGCCACGTAATAGCAGCCGAGAGGCGGGTTCTTCGTGACTTCGTACATCGGCTGAACGAAGCCATCCCAGTTCACGTCGAAGGCGAAGAAATCGCCGGGGTGACTTTGGATATGCCGCCCCGCCCAGAGAAACAGCGGATCATCGATGCAGTACGCCTTGGTGATGAACGGCGCCAGGCAGGCGATCGTCGCCGCGGCCAGAATTCCCAGTTCCCAAAGCCGCTGGCGGCCCGCGGAATCGCTCGTTGTCTCCGTTAACGACATCGTTGAACTGTCTCGCGATGACTCACGCCGGCTGCGCAGGCGGGAATCCGCCCAACTCCAGCGTCCGATTGTACGCTCTTCAGTCGCGCGGTCAATCGGTGACGGAACGAACGAGGACCAGTTGCGCAGGGGGCATGGACGAGCGTGTCGCGGCTGTTGTAGACTGTCGCAGGCCGGATTCCTTGCCTTGAAACCAGAGGCTTTGTCGGTCAGTGGCACCGTTGCTGCCGCGCGGACGTTGGTTCCTCAAAATCAGCAGGAGAGGCGTCAACTCGGGTGTCGTTTGCCTGGGAACGGATTCGGAATCACGGTGCGATGTGCTGAAATCAGCATGAGCGAGAGTGGCGGAATTGGCAGACGCGCCAGACTTAGGATCTGGTGCCGCAAGGCGTGGGGGTTCAAGTCCCCCCTCTCGCAACTCACGGGACAGGATTCGGGATTCAGCATCCGGGATTCAGGAGTTGGATGTTGGGCGTCGGATGTTGGGCGTCGGATGTTGGGGCGTTGGCAGTTCAGGACGATCTTTCGAAAAACGGTCGGCTGTCCCTCTGAACGCTGCATCTGAAGAGCTTTTGCACGGAGATACCATGCCCCTGCCCACGCGACGACAGTTTTTCGTTTCCCTTTCAGCTCGACTTTTGCCATCTTCGATGGCGTGTTTTTTGGATTGGAACCGCTAAAGCAAAGGAAGCCGCCTTGCGGGTAGACTGCGTTTCTCATGACAG
>JAGVKR010000248.1 GCA_020050375.1 Planctomycetales bacterium | reverse complement strand
TTGTCCGCCGCGAGCAACTGCGGATGGAGCAGCGACGACAGCGCAAGCGAACCAAGCCCGAGACCGGCGCGACCGAGCAGCGCGCGGCGGTTGAGCAACGTCTGATAGTCTGATAGAAATGACATGGCATGCTCCGGAATAGAAGCCTATGCGCTGGTGTAGTGATTCAGAATTGCGCACCACTATTGCGAGCCACATTTGCCGAGACGCTCGCACGGCCGACTCCCGTTGGTCGCTGGCCGTGGCACCTGAATAACGTCCCATCTACGTGAAGCACGATACTATCGGCCCTGTTCAGTGAGTAGCTGGTCGAGCCGCGTTGCCAGCTCCGCGGGCAATCCCGACGACATTTCGCGGGTAACAAGACCGACGTCGATCATGTCGCGCAGATGGGTTCGGTCGTGTTCACGGTTGGCCATCAGTTTCATTCGCACGAGCCCCGAGAGCGACACGACCGGACGATTGGTCCCAAGCCGCTCGCGTTCGTCGATCCCAGGTGAGGGGAGTGGATACTCGGGCCGTACTTTTTCGGAAGCCCATATCAGATGGACGGCGTGCCTGGGGTTCGGATCACTCTGTTCGAGGAACATTCCAACGCCCAGGACTTCAAAATAGTCCATCCCCGCTGCAAGAGCCGCTTTTCTCGCCTGCGGGAGGTCAGCGCGGCGAATGAGGATGTCGACGTCTTTGGTGGTTCGGATCGCTGCCGGGTCTATCGTGGCGACCCACATCGCGACCGCCTGCCCGCCGACGAACGCGAACGGCACGCCCGTCTGTTCCATCGAAGCGGCGATTCGCTCCAAACGCAGATCGATTTCGTCTAGGGCCATGAGGTGCCTTTTCCAGACATCGGGTGTCGCATCGATGATCAGTGAAGTCCGCGCCACGAGCCGTTCACTCCTTCGTAATCGTCTCGTCCAGATTCAGAATCACCCCGGCAATTGTCGTATAGGCTGCCAGTTCGGCGATATCGAGCGTCGGATCCCGCGGCCATTCTCCCTGGCTGAGCAGTTTTTCGGCGGCCGCCGGGTCTTTCGTGAACCGATCGTGCTGCGATTGCCAGCCGGAGAGGAGAATCTGCAGCTCGGCCGGCTTTGGAATGCGCGAAAGCGCCAGCCGGAAGGCGAGTGTCAGCCGCTCGGACGGCGTCTTGTCTTTTTCGTGCAGGACGCGCTGCGCCAGGGCCCGCGAGGCTTCGACGAATGTCACGTCGTTCATCAGCGTGAGCGCCTGAAGCGGCGTGTTGGTGCGCGTCTCGCGGACGATGCACGTTTCGCGGCCGGCCGCGTCGAAGGTGATCATCGTCGGTGGCGCGACGGTCCGTTTCCAGAACGTGTACATGCTGCGGCGGTAGAGCTTGTCTCCCTTGTCCTGGACGTACTCGGTGTCGGTCAGCTCCTTCCACAATCCTTCGGGCTGATAGGGCTTCACCGAAGGACCTCCCTGCTTCTCGACGAGCAAGCCGGAGGCGAACAGCGCCTGGTCGCGGACCATCTCAGCCGAGAGTCGCAAACGGGGACCGCGCGTCAGCAGGCGGTTTTCGGGGTCGCGCTGCAGCAGTTCCGGCGTGATCTTAGACGACTGGCGATACGTCGCGGATGTGACGAGCAGTCGAAGCAGGCGTTTGACATCCCAAGCAACGGCTTTGGCGCCCAGGCGATCGGCCGCTGATTCTGGTTTCGCGAATTCCACCGCCAGCCAGTCGAGCAATTCCGGATGACTGGGCCAGTCTCCCTGAGCGCCGAAGTCGTCGACCGTTTTGACGATCCCGACGCCGAACAGCATCTGCCACAGGCGATTGACGGCGACCCGCGACGTCAGCGGGTGCTCGGGGCTGACGAGCCAGCGGGCGAAGCCGAGGCGGTTGTTGGGGAGTTCGGCCGCGAGCGGCGGGAAACATTCGGGGACCCCGGCGGTCACCGGCTCGCCCGGCTTGTTGTATTCGCCGCGAATGAGCACGTGCGTCGGTCGCGGCGTGGGGAGCTCGCGCATGACCATCGTATCGGGAATCGTCGCTAGAAACTGTTCTCGCTCGCGAACCAAGGCGACTGATTTTTCGTAGAGCGCACGCAGATCGTCCGGCGACCCTCGTTCGAGGAAACACTGCCGGACTTTCAGCCACTGCGGAGTTCCCTTGACGTTTCGCGGATCGTTGGCGAGCTCGGCGACCGTTTCCGGAACGCCGCAAATCCACGATTCGGCCCCCGACAGCCGACGATTGTAGATCCGCACATCGTCGATCAATCCGTGAAACCTCCCCGCGTCGCCGTGCCCACCGCCGATGCGCAAGGGTTCCTTTTGAACGAACGGCTGCGTCAGAAAATCAAACAGGATGTGCTTGCTGGCAACCTGGCCATTGACGAAAAAGGTCACTCCCTCAGCGGTTCGGGATCCGTCGTAGGACACGAGGATATGATGCCAGGCGTCGGGGGTGAGGACCTGCTCGGTTTCGACTCGGAGCGCATCGTCGAGCCAGCGCACCGACAGATTGAGTTGCAGGTGGCCGCGATCGAGAAGCAGCGAATAGCCGCCTCCCTGCGGAACATCGACCATCCGCGAGAGGATGGTTCCCCCTTCGGGGCCGCGGGGAAAGATCCACGCTGAGAACGTGAACTTGTCGTGGAATCCCATTGAGGCGACATCGCCGGCGTTGATGAACCGCGTCCCGTCGAAATCGGCCGCCTGACCAAGCCGCCCGGCGCCGAACGTCGCATCGCCGCGCTCGACATTTGCGACGGGAGCATCCGCCTTCGCGATGTTGGCGAGGTCGCCGTCGAGCCGGAAATGGACCTGCAAACCGTCACTGATCGACCAGTCGGCGACCGTTTCCGGGGGGACGGTTTTGGCCCATTCTCTCTGGGCGGTTTCCATCGGCAATTCGGCCGCTGCCAGCGCGCGTTCGGCGGCCTGGGTTCGGCTCTCGATCTCCCGGGTCGCGTGCTGCTGTTCGACCGTCGGTGCGCTGATGATCGGCGGCGAGTTGCCGTACTTGAGAACGCGTCCGAGCTCGGGAATATTGTTGAAGTAGGCGTACATCCGATAGAACTCGCGCTGCGCCAGCGGATCGAACTTGTGATCGTGACAGCGGGTGCAACCCATCGTCAGTCCCATCCAGACGGTGGCGGTCGTTTCCACGCGATCGACGACGTACTCGACGGCGTATTCCTCGGGGATGATCCCTCCCTCAGAATTGCTGCG
>JAGVKR010000436.1 GCA_020050375.1 Planctomycetales bacterium | reverse complement strand
CCGGCTCCAGACAATGTGGCCCGGCTTGCTGATCCCTTTCAGCGTCCCGCCCCCGAGACGGAAATACATTGGCGGTTGCCGCTCGCTGCTGGCGCCGCGCCAACCATCGATGAAGTGCGCCGGCGGAGCCGCCCCGCTGATGAGCAGGACCCACACGTAGTCGTCGCCGTACGTCTGCCCCCAGCGCAGGTCATGCAGTGTGTTCTCGGGGGCGAAGCCAAGCGAACGCCACAGGCGGTACGTCACCAGGCCGTCGAGGCCCGCACATTCGTCGACTTCATTGAAATGCGGCAGCGCCTCACCCTCGAAGAGGACGCGCTTGCCGTCGGCGCTCTTCACCGGCGGCCGGTCGACGTTGTTGAGCGTTCCCTCGGGCAAATCGCTCGCCGGCGCAAGATCCTTGAGCCCCAGTTGATATTGGATGCCGATCGAATCACAGCCGAATTCGTCGGCGAGGCGCAGGGCGGCGACGTACATCTTGCACTGCTCGATCACCTGCTTTTCGGTGAGCTCGGTCGCCTCGTCGCTCCCCAGGCGCAACTTGAGGCCCCGCTCTATGTACCAGGCGTAGACGGCCTTCGCATCGGCGTCGCTCACCTCGCGCATCGCCGCGAACAGCGCCGTTTGTGACAGTCGCTCCTTGAAGCAACCGGTCGAGTGCAAGAGGTCGTCCGGCACGATGGCGTTGAACATTCCCATGCACCCCTCGTCGAACACGCCGAGAATCGCTTTTTTTCGGCGAAAGTCCCGCGCCCACTCGCGACCGGTTTTGTCGTCTTCGGCGGGGATTTTCAAACGCGACAGATTTTTGGCGTGCGACGTGTCGTGGGTCACCTTTCCCGTCGCGAGCCATTCGCGCAAACCGGCTTTGAAGAACGGATCGCTGAAATCTTCGCTCCAGAGCGACGAGTAGCTAACTCCCTGCTTGGTCAGCGACGCGTTGAGATTGAGCAGGCCGACCAGCCCCGGCCACTGCCCGCTCCAGTTCGCGACCGTCAAAATCGGTCCACGGTGCGTGCTGAGACCGGCGAGGACATGATGCGAAAACTGCCAGACCGCTTCGGCGACGATCAGCGGCGCGTCGGGCGGAATGTCGCGGAAGACCTCGATCCCCATCCGTTGCGAGTCGATGAAGCCGTGCTTTTCGGCCGGGTCGAACGGATGGGCCCGTTTGATCTGTCGTCCTTCGGCGGCCAGCGCGCGCTCGATCGCCGCTTCCATCGCCGCCTGGGCGGGCCAGCAGACCTGATTGGCGGAGAGACGAAGGTCGCCGCTGGCGACCAGGTAGATCGGAGTTGGATTCATTTTCGGGAGAGTTCTACGGTGAGAGCGCGGTAATCGGAATAAACGCGGCCGCACGCGCGAGCCGCGACAGGATCGGGAGCCACGACGCGCGACTTGCCGGCCTGTGCCATAGCGCGAATCGCCGCGTTGGCATCGGGAAACGCGCCAGCGGCCAGCGCGCCGAGAATCGCTGCGCCGACGGCCGGTCCCTGCTGAGTCTCGGGAACGGTGATGCTTTCGTTGAGGACGTCGGCGCAGATTTGCAGAAAGAGCGGGCTGTGATGGGGGAGGCCACCGGTCGCCACAAACCGCTTGACGGGCACGCCCCCTTCGCGGAGCGTGTCGACGATCCACCGGAGCCCGCAGGCGCTCGCTTCGAGAACGGCACGGAAGACGTGCGCGGGGCCGTGATTCAATGTCAGACCCGTGAACGCCCCGGCGAGCGTGCCATCCATGAGTGGCGTTCGGCAACCGTTGAACCAATCGACGCAGCGAACCCCGTCGGCTCCCGGCGGAAGTGCGGCCGCCTCGATGGAAAGTTTCTTGAAATCAGCGGCCCCCAGCAGACGGCGGATCCACTCGAAGGCGTCCCCGACGGCGGCCTGCCCTGTCTCGTAACCGTAAAAGCCCGGCAGAATGCCATCCTGCACGACACCAGCCACCCCCGGGACGAGCTTGCTGACGCTCGAATTGAGCATGTGGCAACTGCTCGTTCCCATCACCATCACCAGCGTATCGGGCTCGGCAGCGCCGGTGCCGGGGACGCCGGAATGGGCGTCGATGATCGCGGCGCTCACCGGGGTCCCTTCGCGCAGGCCCAAGCGGTCGGCCATCGCTGCGGTGAGCCCCCCTGCCCGCTCGCCCGGCGCGAGAAAACGCCCGGGCATTTTTTCCGCCACGACGTTTTCGAGTTTGGGGTTCAGCGCTCGAAAGAAGTCGCGCGAGGGAAAGCCGGTTTCGCGGCTCCACATTCCCTTGTAACCCGCCTGACAAGTCGAACGCGGCAGATCGCGGGCCGTTCCGCCGACGAGCTGCCAGACGAACCAGTCCCCCCCTTCGAGCCAGACTTCGGTCGCCGCGTAGACGGCCGGAGCACATTCGAGCGTCTCGAGCATCTTGGGAAAGAACCACTCGAGCCCGATGATCCCGCCGTAGCGGGCCAGCCACGGTTCGTTCCGTTCGCGGGCGAGGGCGTTGATTCGTTCGGTCTGCGTTTTGGCGCCGTGATGTTTCCACAGCTTGGGCCAGGCGAATTTCTCGGCTCGCCATTTTTCGGCCATGCACAGGGCCCGACCGTCGGCAAGCGCGGGGAGCATCGTGCAGCTTGTGAAATCGACGCCGATCCCGATCACCT
>JAGVKR010000162.1 GCA_020050375.1 Planctomycetales bacterium | reverse complement strand
GGCCGCTCTGGCCGCCGCTCAGGAATTGTCGGGCGTCGATGAACCGGCGGCCGTGCGCATCGCAGCCCGGCAGGCAGCGCTCGACGTCGTCCTCGCCAATTCGGCGGGGAGCGCTTCCAACGCCAATTTCGTCCCCGAACAGGACGTCGCCTTCGGGCACGTCAGCTACAACTCACAGACGCAAACTTACACGTACCAGTGGGGCGATCAGTACGTCCCCTACAACGTCGTGAAAGTCTTCGGCCGCCGGCAGACGCGTCCGCCCGATCCGCTGACCCAGGTCGTTCTCGACCAGCGCTTGCCGTTGTTCTTCGCACCGGTGATCGGCGAGTCGAAGGCGAGCCTCGAGACCTTCGCCGTCGCCACCTTCCAGCCCCGAGACATCGTGGTCGTCCTCGATTTCTCGCACTCCATGTGCTACGACAGCATGTTCTATCGCCTTGGTTTGATGGGCCAGTCCTCGATCGAGACTTCGCTCCAGCAAATCTGGCAGGATCTCGGTTCCCCCACCTACGGGAACATGGCCTGGGCGCCGCAGTTCGCTGCCTATCACGGCGTCACAGCTTCAGGAAGCGTCCCGCATGTCGACGTGACCTGGAAAGGGACCTCCGTCGATGTGACTTCCACGTCAAGCATCACCAAAGTTCGCTTGCAGTTCACGAACAACGCCACCCAGACGATCAACGGCTCGGGAACGTCCGGGAATTTCAAGGGGAGCGGCAGCAATAACGGCAAAGAAATCAAATTTGCATGGGTCCTCTCGAACGGCAATGCCAACGTGTCGTCCGGAGGTTACGGAGAAAAGTTCGATTTCAGCAATACCGGCGTCATCGCCGCGCTGGGGCTCTCGAACGTCGCGTATCCCTACCCGGCCGGTAGCTGGAGCGAGCTCGTCGATTACGTCACTGGCGGCTCCGCCGACATCAACAACGCCGGCTACAAATACAAATTCGGCTTGATGCTGTGGGTCAACTACATTCAGGACGAGCACGGCTCTTACGCCGAGACCCCCGACCTTTGGAAGACCCGCCAGCAGCCGACAGCGATCCTCAAGGACGGCGTGAACCTGTTCATCGACTACCTCACGTCGGCGGAAGCCGACGATCAGGTGGGACTGTCGGTCTACAGCCTGGGGAACTCGACCGGGGCCAAGCTCGAACTGGGGCTGACGAAGAACATCGAGCAGGTCAAGACGATCACCCAACAGCGGCAAGCCGGTCACTACGATCCCTACACCAACATCGGCGCCGGCATGAAGCTGGCCCGCCTGGAGCTCGAAGCCAACTCCCGTCCGAAGGCTTCGCGACTGATGGTCGTGATGACCGACGGCGTCGTCAATCGTCCCACCGACGCGACTACGGGACGAGCGCTGGTGCTGTCGGAAGCGACGGCGGCCAATAACTCCAAGGTCAAGATTCTCACGATCAGCATGGGAGTCATGGCCGACGCCGCTCTGATGCAACAGGTCGCCGATGCCACGGGAGGCGAGCACTACCACGTTCCCGGGGGAGCCAACTTCTCGGAGTATCAGCAACAATTGCTGGATGCGTTCCAGCAGATCGCCGCCAGCCGTCCGTTGAAACTGGTCGGTGGAAATTGATTGACACGCGTCATGTGCTACGGTTGAAGTGAGCGTTCTGGATGGAGTCCGCGGCCAGCGCCGTGGACTCCATCCCGTTTCAAGTCTGTTCAGGGGAATTCACCATGTTTCGGTTCCGTCGCCAGCGACAATCGTCTTCCATCCTCCGGAGAGGAGCGGCCGCCGTCGAGATGGCGTTCGTCCTTCCCGTTTTCGTCACCGTGGTTCTGGGACTGATCGAGGTCGGCCGGGGGATCATGGTGGCCCAACTCATGTCCAACGCCGCCCGCGAAGCCGCCCGGGCCGCCATCGTCGACGGCAGCACAAACACTTCGGTCGCCAATGTCGCGAAGACATTTCTGGCGAGTGCGGCCAAGGTCAGCGCCAACGACGTGTCGGTCACGATCACCACCGGCAGCGGCGGTCAGGTCTCCGCGGCTCAGCCTCGCGAGCTGATCACCGTCGACGTCACGATCCCCTTTTCCAAGGTCAGTTGGCTCCCGCCCAAGTACCTTGCCGGAAAAAATCTGGCGGCCACCGCCGCGATGCGACATGAATAGTGAGTCGAGAGGAGAGAGTAGAAAGTAAAGCAGAATCGCGGGCGAAGCTCGCCTCTGCTCACCTTTCCGCTCTCTCCCATCTCCTCTCCATTCGCCGCAGGCGAATTCAGACGCGCCGGCTCGACTTGCAGACGACCCACAGCGCCAGCCCGAACAGCGCCACCGTCACCAGAATCTCGACGATGTAATTCTTGCCGCTCTTAGTGACGGTCATCCCCGCATCCTGCGCCAGAACGAGGGTCAGTGCCTCATCCCCCCGGCAGCAGGCGGTCGCGAACATCGCCAGAAGCGTCGTCGTGCCCCCCGCCATCAGTCGCCGAACATTCTTCATCTCGTGTCTCCTCTGCGACCTACAGAAACTCTCCGATCGGCGAGCGCAAATCACGGAACGCCCGGCTGGGAACAGAGACCGTCTGCCAGCTTGCGGAACGGGTCTGCATCACCGTCTTGTATTCATCGGCCCAGACCCCATAAAACGCATATGTCCGGTTCCGAAAGTCGAACAGACTTTCGAATTCGTTGCGCGCCGCTTCTTCGATCACGTGATAGGCGAAGACGAGCACGGCGCGAAAATCGGGCCCGAACACGGTCTGCCACTGCATGAGGGCTGGCAGGTCTTCGGCCGTAGCCCAGTTTTCCCATTTGTGTCCCGCTTCGGCGCTTCCGGAGGGAAACCGTCTCCCCTTCACGTCGACGAGCAGATTCGGCGTTCGCTGCGAATAGACGATGAAGTCCATCGACTTCAGTGACGAATGTTCGAGGAGGGTACGGCGATGCTCGTCGACCGCAACGTAGGGCGTCCGCCGATCGCGCAAAAACGCCTCGAACGCAACGTCGTAATGGTTCCCGCGCAGCGCCACACGCAGCTCCTTCGACCTTCGACAGACAAGACCAGCCGATCCAGACTCTATCCACCCGCCCGGCTTCACCGCAAGCGGATTCTAACTGTCGTACTTTCCGTGTATCTTATAGGGTTCGTGGTTTTGAATCTGCTCCGGTTGCGGCTGAGTCCCGTTTCGCCGCGCCGGACGTTTCATGGATTCCGTCGAGGCCCAATCGTATGCCGCTCTTTTCTCGTCAACGATTCGTCTGTGGCCTGGTCTGTTGCCTCTGGACCATGGCCCTCTTGAGTTTGTTTGGCGGCGAGAGCGTCGCTCCAGTCCGTGCGACTGAGCCCAAAACGTCTGCCGGGAAAGAACCGCGGGCGGGCGACGCAGCCCGGCCGGTGGATCCCGAGCACGCGGCGAAGATTGCCGAAATCGCCGCGTGGATCGATCTCGGTGCGGCCTACGACCAGCCTCTGATCGAAAAGAAGGCCAAAGTCGCGAACTGGACCGAAAAGGTTGTCGCCCCGGAATCGAAGCAGTTCTGGTCGTTTCAACGCCAGTGACGCTATCCCGCTGACAATGCTCGAAATCGTCGCCCCGGAATCGAAGCAGTTCTGGTCGTTTCAACCGCTGCGGCGCAGCGCGGCGCCGGCTGTCACCAACGAAGCCTGGTGCCGGACGCCGATCGATCGGTTCATCCTCGCGAGACTCGAAGCGCGGGGCGTGGCTCCCAACCCGGAGGCCAGCCGGCTCCAACTCCTGCGGAGAGCGTATTTCGACCTGCTGGGGCTTCCACCGGCGCCCGAAGAGATCGATCGCTTCCTGAACGATGCTTCGCCCGAGGCCTGGGACCATCTGCTCGATCGACTGCTTGACAGCCCGCACTACGGCGAGCGCTGGGGCCGGCACTGGCTCGACGTGGCACGGTTCGCCGAAAGCCACGGCTTCGAGCACGACACCGATCGCCCGACCGCCTATCACTTTCGTGACTTCGTGATCGAGGCCCTCAACCGCGATCTCCCCTTCGACACGTTCGTCCAATGGCAGATCGCCGGAGACGAGCTCGCTCCGAACGACATTCTGGCCCTCCGGGCGACGGGGTTTCTCGCAGCCGGCGTACACAGCACGCAGATCACGAAGAACGAAGTCGAGAAGCACCGCTACGACGAGCTCGACGACATGCTCGGCACGATCAGCCAGTCGATGCTCGGGCTGTCGATCCAATGCGCCCGCTGTCACGACCATAAGTTCGACGCGATCCCACAACGCGATTACTACCGTCTGCTGTCGACGTTCACCACGACCGTTCGCAGCGAGATCGACCTCGATTTTGATCCCGAAGGCTATCGCCGCGCCAAGCAGGCGTTCGATACCGCCCACGAACCACTTGTCGCGAAGCGAGTGCAGCACGAGAACGAGCAGCTCCCCGCGCGGCTATCGGCGTGGGAGAAGGAGTCTCCCGATCGGCTGGCCCGTTTTCCGTGGGTCGTGCTTGATTGCCTGAGCCATAAATCGGCCGGGCGCGCGACACTCACCCGGCAACCCGACGGGTCGTTCCTCGCCTCGGGGAATACTCCGGATCAGGAAACGTACACCTTCGTCGTCTGGACCACGCAGACGGGCATTACGGCCCTCCGCATCGAGGCGCTCGGCGATCCCAAGCTCCCCAAGGGAGGCCCCGGGCGGGCTCCCAACGGCAACTTCCTGCTCACCGATTTCCAGGTGACAATCGCGCCGCTAACTCCCAAGGCGAGCGGGGGGCGTGAGCCCCCTGAACCCCCCGCTGCGGGCGACCCCGTCCCCGTCCGATTGAAAAATCCCCGCGCGACGTTCGAGCAGTCGGGCCTGCCGGTCGCCGCAGCCATCGACGGCGACGAAAAATCGGGCTGGGCGATTGACCCGCAATTCGGCAAAGATCATGCGGCCGCTTTCGAATTGGAAACCCCGGCCGGATTCGCGGAAGGTTCCGTTCTGACGTTCACCCTCAAGTTCCAAGGGAACGCCAAGCACAGTTTCGGCCGGCCCCGCCTGTCGAAACTGTGCTTGGCG
>JAGVKR010000233.1 GCA_020050375.1 Planctomycetales bacterium | reverse complement strand
GTCTCCCAGGGGATGCGATCGGCGTGTCGGACCGCCAGAACTTCGAGGGGCGCGGCGAGCCCCTGCCGTTCGTTGTCGACCGCGTCCCCGGCAAACAACCCGAACTTGATCCGGCTGTTTCCCACGTCGACGGCGAGGATCGTGCCTTGGGGCATCATCCCTCCCGCTCGAATTCTACGCCGCGTTCGACTCGGCAGACCCGCAGCCGATACTGTCGATACCAATGCGACCGTCCCCCCGCCTGCGCCAGCCGATGCTCGGCATCCTCGCGCCAAAGTCGAATCGCGTCGAGACTTTGCCAGTACGAAACAGACATGCAAATGACTCATTGTCGAACGGAGCGACGCAACCGGAACTTCGAACCGTTCAATCGACGCTTCCGGAATTTCATCGTCACAGACGGTCCCGAGCCGGTCAAGCCACCCGATTCCCGAGACATCGCATGCCCCCGCCGGTACACTGATCGGCAGAAACCGATGATGGTGCTGGTGGGATCTGCCGCCGAACGCCCGTTCAACGTCTCAATGAGGAATTTCGTCGATGTCGCTCAACAAGAAGCAGAAGAAGAACCTCGACCTCGATCATAAGAAATTGAAGCAGCTCCAGCTCCAGATCGCCGGGGCGAAGAAGCAGATGGATGACCCCGATGAAGTTCGAAGGCTTGAGCAGGAAATCATCGCGACGCAAGCCCGCATCGACAAGTTGAAAGCAGAGAGCTGAAAGCCGGGACGGTGGCGACGACATCGCCGCCTCAATTCCCCTGCACTTCGCAACCGACGAGCAGGATGTCGTCGAGCGGTTCGGTGGGGGCGTCTTTCAGCACCGCGTGCAATTGATCGGGCAGAATCAGGCTGGCAGTCTCCTCCAGACGCTGAGTCAGATCGAGCACCGCAATGGCCGACGATTGATCGCCGTGAAGCGCATCCGCGACGCCATCGGTGAAGAAGTACACTCGATCACCCGTCTTCAACTGCACGAGATGCTCGGCGTAATGCTCGCCGGTCTGGATGCCGAGCGGCAATCCTCCGGCGATTTCTCCCACATTGCGAACTTTGCCGTCGCGCAAAACGAGCGGCGGATGCTCGCCGGCAGCGGCGTAAACCAGCGTCTGCGTTCGCGGAAACCATGACGCCACCACCGCCGTGATGTACAAATCGTTGATCCCCAGCAGCGACAGCTCCGAATTGATCCATTGCAGGCAACGGGCCGGCTCGGCGGTCAGCGAGATCCAGCGGTGCAATTCGGCCCGCAGCAGCATGCTGTGCATGGCCGCCTTGACGCCGTGCGTCATCGGATCGAAGAGCGACAGAATCCAGCGATTGTTGAGCTCGAAGGCGTCGAAGCAATCCCCGCCCAGAAGGCCGCTGGGGGTATACAGCACGTCGGCCACCAGGCCGGGCAGGCTCATCCGGCGCGAAGGAGTCATCCGCTGGTGGATCACTCGCGCCAGATGCTTTTCTTCGGCGCGCTGGTCGAGCAACAAGACCCGGCTCCGCGGTTCTTCGGGGAGATCGACCGTCATCTGGACGCGGTCTTTGTCCTCGACGACCAGCTCGAATCGGCCGACTACAATCGTATCGCCCGGCGCGATCTTCTCACGTTCGACCTTGAGACCATTGACGAACGTTCCGTTGGTGCTGCCGCAATCTTCGATGAAGCAGTTCCCTTCATCGAACCAGAAGCGGCAGTGCTGCCGCGAGACCGACGAGTGATCGAGGCGGATGTCGGCGGATTCCGAGCGCCCCAGCACCTTCGGAGCGGGAGTAATGTCCTCCGACCACGTGTCGCCGGAGATGTCAGCCAGCGTCAGCATGCAGGTCATGGGGGCTTCCCGGAGAAATTCACCGCGAACATTCATTATTCCGCACAATTGCGGCGCTCACAACAGTACGAATTGATTCGAGAACCGATTTTTTCAAGGCGATAGGAGTCGCGTTCGTCATAGTTCAACCAGTCTTTCCCGATCCGGAATTTCCGAAAATCGGATTTTTTTCGTTTGCAATTCATGGAACGCCTCGGTAGGCTCAGTTCTTCTAGTGGGTTTTACGCCCAATTTGCTCTTTAATAATCCGTTGACCGTGGGCAATAAGCCCTTTAGGATGGAGTCTTCCAACGCACCGAGCGATTGGACTCTCGCATAGCGAACAGTCTCTCATCCCATCCGGCGATCATGGTTACGCAACCGGAAACGTTCATCACCGGCGAATTCAAACGCGTCGTCGACGATCGCTTCCGCATCACCCTGCCAGCAGAACTGGCCGAACCGATTGCCGATGCCGAAGGGGACGTGATCCTCTCCAAAGAACGCGCCGGCTGTCTCAGCCTGTGGCGGGCGGCCGACTGGCAGCAGCGAATGGACGACGGCGTCGGCCTGATTCGTCAAAAGATCACGACCGGCCGGATGGAACAGAAATGGGGAGACGTGCAGCGGCTGGGCCGGCTGCTGTCGACCCGCTCCCGAACCGTGCGGCTGGCAAACCGATCGCGACTCGTGATTCCTGAGGGCTTCCGCGAGTTTCTCGACGTCCCCCCCGAAAGCGAAGTCATGCTCGTGGGGGCCGCGATCTGCGTCGAAATCTGGAACCCGCAAGCGTGGCTCGACCTGCTCCGGCAGGAAATGCCCGCTTTCGGGCCCCTCTTGAAAGAACTCTCCGACTAATGTGTTGAAAAAGGGGTCAGACCCTTTCGGAGAGCGAGCCTCTCCCAGCAAGATCGATATTTCGAGAGGGTCAGACCCCTTTTTCAACAACCGACTAGCGCATGCCCGGCCTTGAGGAAGAAAGCGAAAACTCACTCAGTGAAATCCAGGCAATTCAGACGTTCACGCACCATGGACGGCTCGTTGGCATGGATGCCGCTCTCTTTTCTCGGCCGGGCATGCGTTTTTTTTGTTGGACGCAATTGTGCAGGTGCAACCCGCGATTGGAATCGAGCTGACGGCCAGCCTACGACGACGATTCCGGCGCATAAAACGATGTCGATCACCGCTTACCACTGAGAAAGCGAAGCAGTCGCGCCATCAGCGTACGGCGATGCGCCACTTGGCACTCCCAAACGATCATGACCCGCCATCCGAGTCGCTTAAGCTCTTGTCGATTTCGAGTGTCTCGCCCTCGGTTCCGAATAAACTTCCTCCTCCAATAGG
>JAGVKR010000630.1 GCA_020050375.1 Planctomycetales bacterium | reverse complement strand
CCTCTCTCCGTCTCCCCGTCTCTCTGTCTCTCCGTCTCTCCTTCTCTCCGTCTCTCCGTCTCTCCGTCTCTCCGTCTCTCCGTCTCTCCGTCTCTCCGTCTCTCCGTCTCTCCGTCTGACACCCCCCTTGACTCACCACTCACCACTCACTCTGCCAGCTCCTGCCCGAACGCCAGGCGCATTTGCGGATCGTGCTGGCGCTGAAACTCCTTGAACAACAGGCTGGGCTGTATGTCCTGATTGTTCTGATATTTGTCGCTGTGGTAGTCGCTCACTTCGCCGACGAGCGTGTGATAGAAAATCTGGCAGATGGGAATCCCGGGATAGACCCGCACCGGCTGGACGGCGAACATTTCGAGCGTCCAGTAGCCGCGGAATCCCACGTCGCCGAATCCCGCCGTGATGTGGACGAACAACCCCAGCCGGCCGACCGACGAGCGCCCTTCGATCATCGGCACCAGGTTGAAAGTCTCCGTCCGCTCGATCGTCCTTCCGAGATAGAGCTGATTGGGATTGAGGACCATGCCGTCTTCGGGAATGACGTAGCGGCGAAAACGGTTGGGGCGCCGCATGTCGAGGACGATCTCCTCATACACGAGCAGCTCGTTGTGCAGCCGCATGTTGTAGCTGTTGGGGTTGAGCAATCGTTCATCGAACGGCTCGATGACGATGTTTCCGCCCAACTGCGATTTGATCTCGCTGCCGGTGAGGATCATGGAAATGCGGAGTTCGGAATGCGGAATTCGGAGTTGGGCGACAGACAATACGCTATTGGACAGTCGTCGGAAGTGCAACGATGGTCGCGTTTCGGCTGGGACGGGTGCGGTCGGGCAGGGGAGTGTGGGAGTACGGGAGTACGGGAGTACGGGAGTGTGGGAGTGTGGGAGTGTGGGAGTGTGGGAGTGTGGGAGTGTGGGAGTGTGGGAGTGTGGGAGTACGGGAGTACGGGAGTACGGGAGACTGCGACTGATGGTGTCCGGCGCCGCTTACTCCCCCACTCCCCCACTCCCCCACTCCGTCACTCCGTCACTCCGTCACTCCGTCACTCCGTCACTCCCTCCACAGCGCCCTGCCGCCCTCACAGCGGCGGCAACCCCACACGCGGGCAGAGCTTCAGCAGCGGACACTCCGCGCATTTCGGCCGGCGGGCGATGCAGATCCGGCGACCGTGGTGAATCAGCCGATGCGAGAAATTGACCCATTCCTTGCGGGGCAGGAGCTTCATCAGGTCCTGCTCGACCTTTTCGGGGTGCGTGTGCCGGGTCAGGCCGAGGAGGTGTGCGATCCGCTTCACATGCGTATCGACGACGACTCCGGTTGCAATCCCGAAGGCGGTCCCGAGGAGCACATTGGCCGTTTTCCGCCCCACGCCGGGGAGCTGCGTGAGCTGCTCGACCGAGCGGGGCAATTCGCCGTCGAATTCGGCAACGAGCTTTTGCGCCATCCCCCGCAGGCTATGGGCTTTGGAGCGAAAGAACCCGGTCGATTGGATGATCTGCTCGATCTCGCTCTGCGACGCCTGGGCGAGCTTTTCGGGGGTCTGAAACCGTTTGAAAAGGGCCGGGGTCACCATGTTGACCCGTGCATCGGTGCATTGGGCCGACAAAATGGTCGCCGCCAGCAGTTGAAACGGGTCATCGTGGTGCAGGGCGCAAATCGCGTCCGGATAAGCCCGGGCGAGGGCTCGGGCGATGCGGCCCGCACGTTTCCGCAGGTCAACGGCGCCGTCAGATTGGGACCGAACCATCCTGTTCTCCGCACTGTTACATTCCGCACCGGATAGGGAATTCACCCCCGATCCGCCCGGAGACAATTGGACAGACCGTCTGCCAACTGGTTACATTGAAATGATGCCCGATGGATACCCCGAACAATACTTGGAAGGCCTGCGACTGTTCAACGCCGAGGACTTTTTCGAGAGCCACGAAGTGCTCGAAGAATTGTGGTCGGAAACGCAGGATTCACGCAAGAAGTTCTATCAGGGACTGATTCAGGCGGCCGTGGCTCTGTTGCATTTCGGCAACGGCAACCTCGGGGGGGCAAAAAAAGTTTACTTGTCGAGTCGCAAATACCTCGAATCGTACGGGCCCGAGTACGAAGGCCTGGACCTTTCGCGGTTTCTCGGCGAGATGCAGTTTTGCTTTCAGGAATTGATCGACAACCAGGAACCCTGTCCGACGGGAATCGCGTTGCGGGATGAACGGGTTCCAAAAATTGCCATCCCCGCGGCCCAGTAAGACAGGCCCAGTGAACCACGCCAAGTGAATCAGCCAAAGTGATGCCCTGTAAGGCAACAGTGAAGTAAGGCTCAGTGAAGCACCATGATGACCGACCCCGAGTTTGCCGCTGATCTGACCGGGTTCAACGGCACCGCCCCGTTGTTTCCGCTCCCCAACGTGGTCATGTTCCCGCACGTGGCTCTGCCGCTGCACGTGTTCGAAGAACGCTATAAGCAGATGGTGGCCGACGCCCTCGAAGAAGAGCGGCTCGTCGCCATGGCGCTGCTCAAGCCGGGCTGGGAGCCGGAATACGAAGGGCAACCGCCGATTCACGAAATGGTCTGCCTCGGCCGAATCACAACCGACGAGCGGCTCGACTCGGGCAAGTACAACATCGTCGTGACCGGCATTCACCGGGCGGTCGTCGTCGAAGAGCTCGATACGTCGCTGCCGTACCGCGTCGCCAAGCTCGAGCTGTACCGCGACTTCTATTCGCGCGAACCGTTGGTCAATCGCAAGTCGCGGCAGCATGAGCTATTGACCAGCTTCCGCAAGCTGTTCCCCAACACGCGGTCCGACTCGCTCCTCAGTCAGGTGCTGGAAGCCGATCTCCCTCTAGGAGTGCTCAGCGATCTGTTGGCGGCGGTCCTCAAGGTCGATCCGCTCCAGAAGCTGTCATTGCTCGAAGAGCTCGACGTAGACTTGCGAAGCGACCTCTTGCTCGACAAAATCCGCCGTCTGCTGTCGGCGGCCGGAGCATCGCCGTCGCGGCGCTTGTTTCCGCCGAAGTTCAGTATGAACTGAGTGTGTGAGAATTCTGTAGTGTGGACTTCAGTCCACACGAAATGTTGGATCGTGTTGGCTGAAGCCAACACAATTTGTGTGTGACCGTCTCTTCGATCGTAACTTTCACACACTTTGAGTGTTTATGGACCCGCTGGAAAAGGAAATCGACCAACCGCGCATCGAACGCGCCGTACGCGAGATTCTGGCGGCCATCGGAGAAGACCCCGACCGCGAGGGACTCAAAGACACCCCGGCCCGTGTGGGACGGATGTATGCCGAGCTGTTTTCGGGGCTCCGGGCCCGGCCCGCCGAGCATCTCCGCCGCGTCTTCGAAGAGCGCTACGACGAGCTCGTGCTGGTCCGCGACATCAGCTTCAACAGCATGTGCGAGCATCACCTGCTCCCGTTCACAGGCGTGGCGCATGTCGGCTACCTTCCGAGCGGCAAGGTGGCGGGCCTCAGCAAATTGGCCCGCGTCGTCGAAGACATCTCCCGCCGTCCGCAGGTTCAGGAGCGGATGACGCACCAGATCGCCGACCTGATGGCCTCCGAGCTGGAAGCCAAAGGGGTCATCGTCGTCCTGGAAGCGACCCACACCTGCATGACGATCCGCGGCATCAAGAAGCCCGGCAGCCTGATGATCACCAGCGCCGTTCGCGGCCTGTTCAAAACGAATCAGGCGACCCGCGCCGAAGCGATGGCCTTCATCAACAGCGGGAAGTAGCTGCCGTCATGCAGGATGCCGTGGCTTTCTTCGCGATTCGGCTGGTCGTCGGCATCGCCTATTTCTGCTATCTGCTGGCCGATGACGAGCGCCGCGTCGTCTCCCCCTTCTTCCGCATCCAGATGCTCCTGCTGCTGGGGCTCGGGGTTCTGTTTGGATTGGCCGCATCCGAACACGAGCGTATTTGGGCCCTGGTGATCTGCCTTCCCGCGTTCGTCGGTTCCGTGCTGTGGCTCCTGGAGCGTCGCCGGGAAGGGCGGCTGACATTTGTCGTGATTCACCTGGCGGCCCTGTTCTGCCTGAGCAGTGCGGTGAATGCGCGGACACCGGAAGCCTGGCCCGAACGCGCGCTCCTGGGGGTCTCGGCACTCGCCAGCGCGGGGACGCTCGGCTCGATGATGACGGGGATGCTGCTCGGGCATCGCTACCTGACCGCCCCCGGCATGCCCTT
>JAGVKR010000003.1 GCA_020050375.1 Planctomycetales bacterium | reverse complement strand
GCACTTCAGGCCGCACCAGCGATTTTTCGGGACCAGCCATGACGCCTCAATCCTACACGAATGAACTGTGCCGCAATATGTCTTTTTGACGGGGGAAAAGGGCAAGCCCGCTGAGCGAAGACAGAGAGAATAAGAGACGGAGAGTGGAAGAGATGTCCGTCGAGAGTCTCCCCCTCTCTCCGTCTCTCATTCTCTCTATCTCCCTGAACCCCGAATCCTCAACACTTTCCTTCATCTCACGCCAGTTTCAGCAACTTCCTCGTCAGCCATTCCAATGACAATAGCCCGACCAGCAGATAGATCACCCATTCGCGGTCCCACAGCATTCGGGGAAAATCGTACTGCACCTTCTGCGTCGTGCGATCGGGCAACAGCAGCGGCAACTGGGCCGCGGCCTCGTCGATCTTCAAATAGGCCCCACCAGTTTCGCGGCGGGCCATCGCTCTGAGGAGCGGTTCGTTCTGTTCGGGATGGTCGAACTCGAGATTGGGAAGCCGGACTGACAATGATCCCTGAAGCTGATCGGTCGAGTCCGGGATCGGCAGCTCGATCTTGTAGTTGCCGGGAATCGCCGCGACAAACGAACCTCCGAAATGCCCGGCACGGGTTTTGTCGGCCACCAGCACGGGCGGGGGGCTCAGCAGTTTTCCGCGGGGGTCGAAAATCTCGACGGCCACCTTTTCGGCGACGTAATCCTTGAACTGGGGATCGAGCAGCCGGGCGCGAACCTGCACCGTGGCGCCCAGCGGATACTGGGTTTTCTCGAGCAGAAGAATGCCGCGATTCGTCCCCCGCAGGAGTCGTCCCTGCCCCACTTCGCGCAGGAGCTTGATCCACAGGCGGTCGTAGTAGTCTTCTTCGAGCGACCGCAGTCGCCAGAGCTCGGCGCTCCCGAGGTAAAGCACGCGGCCCGCGCCATAGAACTGCGAGGCCAGCAGAATCGGCTGATCGGTGCCCGACGCCGAACGCGGGTCGCTGAAGCGCGCATAAACCGTGGCCCCGGCCTTGGGGCCGTCGGTGGGAAAGCAACGGAAGATGCCGGGGAACTCCTTCCAGGCATTGGCCGACGCGACAGCATTGTCAGTCAATTGCAGGAAGCCGGCTTCGATGCCGTCGCGGGTGAACTCGATCGGCCAGGGCTGCCCGAATTCTTCATCCTCGACCAGCCGCTGTGTGTCGAGCACGACCGGATAGAGCTCCAGAATCTTTTCCAGCTCCTGCCGAACGGCCTCGTTCGCCGATGCGAGCTGCGACGTGTTGACCTCGCCGGCGACAAGCACCAGCCCGCCCGCCTGCGAAAAGACCCATTCCGCAAGCAACTTCATCGAGGCGCCGTCATCGCCGGCAATTCGCTTCCAGTCGGGGTCGAAGGCGACGATCACGTCGTATTGGAAGAGTTCCTCGCGCGTCTTCGGGAACTCGAAGATCACATTGTCCGACTCCTGGCTGATGCCGGGAACGCCTGTCTGGAGCAGCACGTCGACATCGATCGTCGTGTCGCGATTGAGCAGCGTGCGAACGAACTGATAATCGCGCATCGGCCCCCCCGCGACCAAGAGCGCCCGTGTCTTGCGGTCGATGACTTCGATTCCCACTTCGTCCTGCACGACCTCCTCGGCAAGATCCGCCACCTTTCGCGCGGGCGTCACGCGAATCCGAAACGTGCGCCGGCCAGCCTCGGTTGGGATGTAGTCGAAAGCAACCGTGATCGGCACGCCGTCTTCGAGGAGCTGTTCCTCCTTTGACAGGACGACGGCCGGTTCCCCCTCGTCCGCTTCGAGCTTGCTGAGCAGCTCGACGGTGAGCGGCTGGTTGACCATCCCCTGCCCAGAGATGAAGGCTGTGATCGTGAAGCCGTCGCCGATGTGGACGTGCGTGGGGGCCTGCACTTCGGCCAGTTGGAGCATGACCGGCTTGCGCGTGCTGCCGACGCCAACGGAGATCACACGGACCTTGCCGGCGACGGCCGCTTCGGCTGCGGAGAGCGGATCGACCCCGGCGTTATTACCGCCGTCGGTGATCAACACGACACCCGACAATGTCTCGCCGGACTCTTCGCGAATCGCCTGCCACAGCGCTTCTCCGAGGCGCGTTTCGACTCCGCGCGGGCGGACGATGGCACTCCAATCCGGTGGTTTCTCGTCCTTTTTGTCCGCTCCCCCCATTTCGCCCGCGCCGCTCGCTTGCCTCTTCTCGTCCTCGACGCGCTTCGACAGCAACTGCTGCTGCGTTGATTGCGAATCGAACGTGCTGACGGCGACGTCGTGCGTCTGCCGCAGCGCTTCAAGAAGGGGGCTCTTTTCCAGCAGCTCGCGGACGATGTCGGCCCGCGAACGGGCCGTCCCGTCGGGGTTCGAGGGCAGGCCCAGGTCTTTATCCTGCCGGCTCATCGACACCGACGTGTCGACGAGCACGGCCACGCGCGAATGCTGCGAGATCGTTCTCGATTTTCGTTCCTGCGGAATGAGCGCCACAATCAGCAGTGCAACGAGCGTCAGCAGACGCAGCGTCCACAGCCAGGTCCGCCAGAAGGGATGCAGTTCGCGCGTGTCCCGGCGATAGAGCCAGACTGCCACGAGGAACACCCCGAAAAATCCGAGCAGCCACCACGATTTGGTCTCGCGCCCGAACTCGACGGTCGACCAGAATTCGGACCACGCCGGCCATTCGGGAAACTGTTTCGCCAGCCAGTCTTTCATGCGCGGGCTCCCATCGGCTTCGGGTGATAGCTCAGTCGGAGCGCCAGCGCCTGTTCGCCGAGCAACAGCCCGAGGAGAGCCAGCAGCACGAGGTCGTGCATGTCGCGAGTCGATTCTTCGCCATG
>JAGVKR010000335.1 GCA_020050375.1 Planctomycetales bacterium | reverse complement strand
GGCGTCGGAAATCTGATGGAGCGGGTGACGGCCCTCGCCTGGGAAGAGATCACTCCCGAGACGCTTGCCTCGATCGCGCTTCCCGAAAGTCTCGCCCGGCAGTTGCCCGACGCCGACCTCAAGATCAGCGTCGTCCTGGACGCGAACGCCCCGCAGGCCAAGCGGGTGTTGATCGAGCTCCGCTGGCAGGAATCATCGCCCGGCACGCAGTCGCCTCCCGTGCGCCTGGCCACCTGGATCTACGAGACCCGCAAGGAGCTGTCATGAATCGAAGCGTATCCCTTTTGTCTTTTTTCGGTTTGTCTTTCCTTAGACATTTGTCTTTCGGTCATTTCGTTGACGGTCGAGGCCTTGGGCGAAGCTCGAAGCTCGAAAATCAAATGTCTAAAGAAAGTCAAAAAGGGCAAAAGACAAAACTCGGCCATGCCCAGCGCCGCGGCGTTTCGCTGGTCGAACTGCTGATCGTCATTTCCGTCGCCACGGTGATCGTCGGGATCTGCGTCACGACGATTCACGTGCTGCTCCGCTCGGAGCGTGACCAGTCGCGAGCGGTGCGAACGGCCGTCACTCTTTCGCGGCTGACAGAAGTCTTCCGCGATGACGTGCACGCCACGTCGAATGCCGAAATCGTCTCCCATGAAGCACAACCGTCACGCCTGACTTTGAGCGACGCCGACGGCCGACAGATCGGTTACTCGGCCGACGGCCATCTGTTGCAGCGCGTGGAAACGGCGCGCGGCGCCGAAATCCACCGCGATACGTTTCATTTTCCGTCCGGCTCGACGATGCGGTTCGAGCGTGACGAATCGCCGCGACTGGTGCGAATGATCATCGACGTCGCGGCGGCGCTCCCGCACGAGATGCCCGAAGGCCGAACGCGCTCGGCTCCTCCCCGAACTTTGCTGATCGAAGCGCTCCCCGATCGCGACCACCGTTACGCCGGGAGGAAGCCATGAGGCGATCGCCCCAGGCCGTAGGTCGAATCGCCCGCAGGGCGCACTTATCTCCCTCCCCCCCTCGCGGGGGGAGGGCTGGGGTGGGGGGGGTGAACGTCTCGTTGCGCTCATTGACACTGCAACGCGATTTATCCCCCCGTGATTCACAGGGGGCTAAGTGGGCGCGCCGGCACAGGCGTGGCGCCGTTTTTTCGTGGCTTCGATTGAACAGCGACCGGCAAGTTCTCGTTGCGTCGTCGCGCGTCGTTACTTCAATGTCCGTGGCGCGAGGAGCGCCAAGTGACGTTCGCCCCCCCCTCCCCGACCCTCCCCCCGCAGGGGGGGGAGGGAGTGAAAACCCGCGCGGTAGGTTCGTCCAGCGCCGCCCTCGCGGATTCACGATCGCCGAATTGTTGGTCGTGATCGCCATCATCAGCGTCCTGGTCATGCTTCTCCTCCCGGCCGTCCAGCAGGTGCGGGAGGCGGCCCGCCGCGCACAGTGCCGAAACAACCTGATGCAGATCGGACTGGCACTGCACAATTACGAGATGTCGCACGAACGGCTCCCTCCCGGCTCGGTGAATCCCACCGGGCCGATCCGCACCGAGAGCAAGGGATACCATATGAGCTGGCTGGTGCAGATCATGCCGCAGCTCGATCAGCCGAACGTTTTCGCGCATATCGACTTCTCGGTTGGCATCTACGATCCCGTCAATGTCCCGGCGGTTTCGTCGGTGCTCCCGATTCTTGCCTGCCCGACCCAGGGGGGAGGCGGGGGGCGGTGCAGCTACGCCGGCTGTCACCACGACGTCGAAGCGCCGATCGACGTCGACAACCACGGCGTTCTGTACCTCAACAGCAGCATCCGCTATCGTGACATCCGCGACGGCGCGGCAACGACGATCTTTGTCGGCGAACATGGCGGCGACGCCCTGGGTTGGGCTTCGGGAACCCGATCGACGCTGCGAAACGCAGGGGGACCGATCAACGGCGGCCGGGTCCCACCAGGGACAGTCATTTCGTTTCCGCCAGTCGAAGCTGCGGCCGACGATCCACTCGCTCTGTCCGTCGGAGGATTTTCCAGCGCTCACGACGGGGGGGCCCATTTTCTGCTGGGGGACGGTTCGGTTCGGTTCCTCAATTCCTTCGTCGATCTGAACGTGTTGCAATCTCTCGCCCATCGGGCCGATGGGAAAATTTCGGGAGACTTTTGACGACACATGTTCATCGTGAGCAGTGCCATGAGACGATCGACATCCACGACGAGACGAGCCACCAGCCGCCGAAACGGCGCGTTTCTGGTCGTGGCGATGATCTGCCTCGTGCTGTCGACCGTCCTTGTCGGGGCGGTTCTCACGCTGGTCCGATCGCAGCACCGGCAGATGGTCCAGGAGCAGTTGCGCCTCCAGGCCGAATGGCTCGCCGAGTCGGGGCTCGAACGGGCTGTCTCGCAACTGCACGCCGATTCGACGTATACCCACGAGACGTGGTCGATTGCGGCCGGCGAGCTGGGAGGGGGCGACGCCGGCGCGGTGACCATTCGCATCGAGCCTGTCGAGAATCAACCGCAGCACAGAATTGTCCACGTGGAGGCCGTTTATCCAACCGGTTCGACGCAAGCCGTCCGCCGGACGCGGCAAACCACGATTGTTCTTTTTCAGGAGTCGTAACCATCATGCAAAACAAGCCAAGGCGCGCATTCGAATTCACTCCCTCCCCCCCTCGCGGGGGGAGGGCTGGGGTGGGGGGGGTGAGCGTCGCGGCGCGCCCATCGACAGCGCATCGCAATCCAGCCCCGAGTGATTCTCGGCACCCACGTATCGCGGTGCGAGGGGCGCCGCGAGACGTTCG
>JAGVKR010000274.1 GCA_020050375.1 Planctomycetales bacterium | reverse complement strand
CCCCACTGTTTCTCGCGGAGCATCCCGATGTAGCCGATGTAGTCGTAGGCGCCGCCGCCGACGGCCCCGAGGTAGATCGAGACCTCGAGCCACTCGCTGCGGTTGCGAAACTCGCCGGCGTACTTGGGCGATTCCAGCAGCCACGCCGGATAGACCGGTCGGCGGGGGAGCAGCAGCCCGGTGAGCAACTGGACGAGATCGGGCCCGAAGACGACGACCGCAATCCCCACGCACAGCACGATCCCGCCAAGCACGACCGCCGAGACCCGTTCCAGAATCGTGTACGAGGAGCCGAGCGCCATCGCCAGGCACACAACGAGCAGCAGCGTGCTCCAGACGTTCATCCAGAATTCGAGATGGCTCCAAGGGCCGATTTCGGGGCCCGACGGGGACATGCCCGACAGGTTGTGCACATAACCCGCGAGAATTTCGGGAATCGCCGAGAAGGCAATCGGCATGAGGGCGACTGCGGGGACGGAAATCAGCAGCGGAAACCAGAGCGGCGGACCAGGGAGCTGCGTCCAGGCGACCATCGGATGCTCGCCCGTCAGCGTGATGTACCGCGCGGCGGTGTAAACCTGAATCGCCTTGAACAGCCCGGCATAGAGAAAGCACCACAGCAGGCCGTAACCGAATATCGCCCCGCTGCGGGACGCATACACCAGCTCGCCGCTGCCGATCGTCACCGAGGCGATGATGACGCCGGGCCCGATGTACGCCGCGATGTGCGCCAGGCTCGGTCGGACGAGTGCGGCGGGGGGCTCGGGGTAGAGGGACATGTCAGAGAGGAGAGGGGAGAAGGGAGAGAGTTGAAAGGAGATGGGGGATGGAAGATCGAGGATTTACATTCTCGTTTATGGTTGTCCTGAACGTACCGAACGACGGTTGGAGCACCGGCCGCTCATTCATGTTTTGAGTTTCTATTTTTGGTTTTCCTTCGACATTTGAATTTCGTCATTCGACGATCTCGAAATTCGTTGGCGTGCCATCGTCGTGGGTGGGGAAAGGGGTTGACCCGGTCTCGCGGCTCGTAGCTGAGTTGGCCGGCGTAACCTTCGAGTACGTCGTGCCGCGTCGCCTCGGCTGCCTCACCCGGCTCGACGTGAACGATTCCGCCGAGCCCAGCGACGAGCCCGGCGGCAGCCAGCTCCTTAAGTAAGTCCCGACGATCGAGATTATCGGACGATTTCGGAGGTTCGGTCATGTCACTGTTCACACCCCGGAATTTTGAAATCGAACCTCAACTTTCACGGATGCGCCTGCACAGCTTCACTTCGCACAGCCGCAACCAAGACAAATTAGAACCACGAATCTGACGAATCACACGAATCAGAACGGGATTCAGGCGTTCTCCACTGGTCCAAACACCGTCGACCCTTTCTTCATTCGTTAGATTCGCGTGATTCGTGGTTCCTCTTCTTCGTTCACTTCACTTCACCTCCGCCGATCGGCTCCAGGTGTATACGACCTGGCCCATCACGTCGCGGAGCTCGAAGACAATTTTGCTCGTGGCGCCGTCGCGCTGGAGCGACACCGACAAAAAGCCTCCTTTCACGCGATGGAAGCGGTGATAGGCGGGGTTTTCACCGGGAGTTCCTCCGGCATGCGCGTCGCTCGCGGCGCCGACGCTGAATTCGTTGAGGCCGGTCTCGGGATGAACCGAGTGGTACTGCCAGTGCCGATCGCCGCAGACGACGAACAGGTTGTCGCCGGCGTTCTCCCGCAGCCAGGCACGGAGCTCGTCTCCTTCGTGCTTGTAACCCTCGTTCGCGTGGTTGTCGTTTTTGTTGGGGCGATCGGGGCCGACGAGGGGCGTCGGGCTGATGAGGACTTTCCACGTGGCATCGCTCTCCTTCACGGTCTTTTTGAACCAGTCCTTCTGGACTTTGCCCCAGATCGTTTTGTCGGGGCCGTCGGGATCCTTGTTCGGCGTGCGATCGTCGCGGCCTTCGCTGAACCAGATCTGCATGTCGCGGCCCCAGCGGAACGTGCGGTAGCCCGGGCCGTCGTGATCGAGCGGCGTCTGCTCGCGGAAGATCTGCTGCCCTTCGGCGAACGTCAGGTCCCCCAGGCTCGATCCGGGAAACGTGTCGTTCCGCAGCGTGTCGTGATCGTCCTTGACCCAGTAGCTGGCGACGTTGCGGAGCAGCTCTGCCTGGCGCGGCAGGCTGAACATCCGCTGCCAGTGGTAGCGGGCGAGGGGCGCGTTGACGGCGGTCGGCGGATCGTGGTCGTAATAGACGACGTCGCCGGTGAGCGAAACGAACTTCGGCTCGAGGGCCAGCATCGACGGATAGATGTTGTGCCCTTCGGGATGATCGCGATCGAAGTACGCCTGACAGGTCATGATGCAGAATCGAAAGTCGCCCGGCACTTTAGCTTCGGGGGCCGTTTCGAACTTGCCGTGAACGGGGCCGTGAACGGGCGAGCCCCCCGGCCCGGTCGTCTCGACGGCGTAGTGGTAGAGCGTTTGCGGCGACAGGCCGATCAGGCGGAAATGGTGGGCGAAATCGGTTTTGGCGAAGACATCGACCCAGTCGGTCGCTTTCGCATCGCCGAGATTTTTGTCGCGACCGTAGCGCAGGCGCACGCGGCCTGCCGCGCCGGGACAAGCGCCGTCGAGCTTTTCGATGGGGATGGTGACCGGCGGTTCGGGGGTTCTATTTTTGTCATCCGGTGGACCGAAGACGACGCCGGCGTTGTTCCGCGAGGCATTTTTCGTGAGGCGCGTCCAGACGATCGCCGATGTGCCGGTGACTTCGCCGACTTTGATGCCGGAGGCCTGATGGGGCTGCGGGTCATCGACGGCGAATGCGGCGCGGGAGAGCGCGAAGAGGGCCAGCAGGAACGAAACGCGGCGCATGGAGAGAACCTCGCACGACGTTGAGTTGAATGGAGCGAGTTGGAAGCCAACATTATGCAGGCGAACGCGCACTCTGACGAGTCCACAGCAATACGGGTACGGGCAGGGGGTGCATCCGCTGATTGGGCGTGAGTCGCAGGCGCGCGATCGCTCCCCCCCTTAGGAAGGGGGGGGTTGGGGGGGTCGAGACCAACAATCATCGACTTGCCCCCTGTCAGGCAATCATCGATCGAAGGCGCGTTGACATCCTCATTCGTGGCCTAAAGCGTTGCGGCGGTTGCGCGGCATACCTGCAACGCGACCCCCCCTGCCCCCCCTTCCTAAGGGGGGGAAAACGCGCTCGCTGCTTCGCGGCTTGCATTCACGTCATAGCGATTCTGTCGCTTTCAGGGCTGCGATCGCTGCACGACGCTGGGGGAATTGACGGTTCTCAGATACTCTGTTCGCATTCACCGTTTTGCCAGACACCTTTGCCGGGGAGACCGCTCATGGACCGTCGCGCGTGGTTGAAATCGTCGTTAAGGATGGGTACTACTACGCGAGCGACAAGCCGGGATTCGGGATCGATATCGACCCGAAGCTCGCGGCAAAATTCCCGATCACCGACGACCCGCCGTTCGACATGAGCTGGGGAACGCTCCGCCGCCGCGACGGGACGATTGTGAAGCCGTGATTACATCAGTTCGCGGAGCGGTTCGCCGCGGTCGAGCATGGGAGAGGGCCGGCCATCGACGCTCTTGTATTCCTGATGCGGGTCAAGACCGAGAAAAGTGTACAGCGCCGCCGCGATATCCTGCGGCGTGACAGGGCGTTCGTGCGGGGCCGCTCCCAGACGATCGGAGCTGCCGATCACCGGCCCGCCCGGAATGCCCGCCCCTGCCGCCAGAATCGAAACCACACCGGGCCAGTGATCGCGCTCGGCTCCGCTGTTGATCGTCGGCGTGCGCCCGAAATCGGCGTGCGCCCAAAATCGGTGAGCAGGAGCACAAGCGTCGATTCGAGCAGTCCGCGCTCGGCGAGATCTCCGAGCAGGCTGGAGAAAGCGGCGTCCAGCTCGGGCAATCACTGCCTGAGCGCCGGGAAGATTGTCCCATGATGGTCCCACACATCGTCATCGACGGTCACAAAGGGGACGCCCTTCGCTCGTTCCTCGCTCAGGGCATGCCACCCAACCACTCGGAGACCCATGCCGAAGCGTACAGCACACCGGCTTGGTTGATCCGGCCATGCCGCCGCTGTACTCTGGGCACCCGTAGTGTTGCGGGTTCCCGTTCAAAACTCCCGGCGGAATGGTCCATCGATGTCGCACTTCTCTCCCTGGATCGACGGTCCGATCGTTGGACTGTACCTGCTGGTGACGATGGCGGCGGGCGTTTATGTCCGAAAGTACGTCGGCAAGGTCGAGCACTTTCTCGTCGCCGGGCGTGAGATGAATTTGTATCTCGGCATCGCGTCGCTGGCGGCGACCGAGTTCGGGATCGTCACCTGCATGTATACGGCCCAAAATGGCTACAAGTACGGGTTCGCCGGTTCGACTCCCGGCATCTGCCAGGCGCTGGCCATGTTCGTGATTGGCGTGACCGGCTTTTGCATCAAGCCGCTGCGCGACTCGGGGGTGATCACGATTCCCGAATTGCTCGAACGGCATTTCGGGCCGCGGGTCCGCTGGGCCGCCGGGCTGGTGATCGTCCTCGGCGGGTTGCTCAACATGGGCATCTTCCTGCGTGTCGGGGGCGAGTTTCTGGTGATCGTGGCCGGCCTCGACACCAAAACGTTTCCGCTGGAATGGATGATGACGATCCTGCTGATCATGGTCGGCGTCTACACGATCATGGGAGGCATGCTCAGTGTGCTCGTGACCGACTTTCTGCAGTTCGTCGTGATGAGCGTCGGGCTGATCGCCGTGACGCTGCTGGTCTTCTATCGGGTCGGGTGGAACACGCTCGCTGAGACTGTCGCCACGCATCACGGGGACGGCGGGTTCAATCCGTTCGTCCACCCTGAACTGGGCTGGTCTTACGTGGCGTTCAACCTGCTGCTCAATTCTGCGGCCACGCTCACCTGGCAGACGACGATCGCGCGGGTCCTGGCGGCGAAGGACACCAAAACCGGGCGTCAGGTCTACACGCGAACCAGCTTTTTCTTCGTCTGCCGATTTCTGATTCCGGGCGTGTGGGGCATCGCCGCGCTGGCGTACTTCTCGAGCGGTGGTGCAACGGCCCCGGAAAACTCGCTCCACGCCCTGCCGGCCTTCCTCAGCACGTTCGTCCCGGTCGGACTGATGGGGCTTTTGCTGGCGGCGATGCTCGCGGCCGACATGTCGACCGACTCGTCGTACATGCTGACATGGGGGAGCGTGATCTACAACGACCTGTTGGGGCCGTTTCATCGCGGGCGCTGGTCGGAGAAGACCGGCCTGCTCTATAACCGGTTCATCGTCGCGGCGATCGGCGTCTTCCTGTTGTTCTACGGACTGTGGTACGAAATGTCGGGCAACGTGTGGGACTACCTGGGAGTCACCGGCACGATTTACCTGTCGAGCATGTCGACGCTGCTGATCTCGTGCTGTTATCTGAAGTGGACGAACGACTGGGGGGCGATCGGCGCGATCATCGCCGGAGCGGTGTTTCCCGTCAGTTTTCTGGTGCTCCAGCAGATGGACGCAACCAAGTCGTTCGCGAACGACACGATCGGCCCGTACTATTCGGGAATCGCCGCATATGTCGCCGCCGCGACAGCGATGGTCGCGGGCTCGCTGCTCAAGAAGGCTCTTCGTCCCGAGTCTCCGTCTGTTCCTGCTGCATAAGGAGTCGTGATGAATCCTGCCGAGCGTTTCTGGTGGATCCTGACCATTGCCGCGGTCGTTTGGTATTCGACCGTGACGGTCTACGTGTCGTTTCGCGGTGTGTTCGACATCAAGAGCATGCTGCGGCGACTTGAGGAGCAGCACGGCGGGGATTAACCCCGCCGCTCGCTGTGTTTGCCCGCCCCGTCGATCCCGGAAATCGGAAACTCACTCTTGGCACGCATCTACTACGTCGGCGACTGGTCGCTCATGCTCGGACCGATGTTCGTCGAATCTCCCTTTCAGTACGAATACAAAGGGACGGAGCTTTACAACTACGGGCACTGGCTGAAGTCGGCGCTCGAATCGTCGGGGGAGTACGAGGTCGTGAGCGTTCCCTCGTGGGACTTCTACAAACTCGGCCCCGGCGCCTACGAAAAGATCCTCGAAGAGTTCGACCTGCTGATTTACTCCGACGTCGAAGCGCGCTTGTTTCAACTCGCGCCGGCGTTCTTCGACCGCTCGAAGTTCAGCAGCGGAAAGCCGCTCGTTTTTCCCGATCGCATCCGCCTGACGATCGAGGCCGTTCATGCCGGCGGGATCGGAGTGATGTTTCTCGGCGGCTGGCTGAGCTTCAATGGAGAAGTGGGGAAGGGGGGTTGGGGGCGGACGCGCATCAAAGAGATTCTGCCGGTCGAGTGCCTCGACATCGAAGACCTGTATGAGAGCACCGAGGGATACACGGCAAAGCCGTCGATCAAGGATCATCCGATTCTGGAATCGGTCGACCTGGCGACGCTGCCCCCGATTCTCGGTTACAACATCGTCCGCCCGCGCGCCGGCTGCCAGGTGGTCGCGCAGTGGGAGCCGACGGGGGATCCGATGATAGCGGTCGGCCAATTCGGAAAAGGGCGCGTGCTGGCCTACACTTCCGACCCGGCGCCGCACTGGGGCTGCAATTTCGTCGACTGGAGCGGATACCGGAAATTCTGGCTGAATGCGTGCCGCTGGACGCTCGGCAGGAATTGATGGATCTGTGTCCTCAGCGCGAATCCTGGGCCTGGGACGAGGTTGCTGGACTTTCGCGTGACGCGCGGGGAGAATTCGGGAATCCTCTCGCCTCTCACTTCAAAGCTTTCGCATCGATCGGTCCGGAGTCGACGGTCAAGCTGCGCAACTGGAATTTCATACCATGACCACTCTCGCTTCGAGGTACACCATGCGACACTTCATGAAAGGGACCGTGGCTCTCGTCGCCGCGTTCATTCTGTTCGCGGGCTGGGCCGCTTTTGCACAAGTGCAGGAGAAACCGAAAGCCAAGCTGCCCGCGACGACCAAACCCGCGCCTGCGGCGCCGAAAGCCTCAGCCGATACCGCGAAGAAACCGGCCGAGGCAGCGAAATCGGCTCCCGCCGCGGCAAAGGATGCGACGAAGCCGGCTGCGGCCGACAAGTCGAGCAGCGAGCCCGAGAGCGCCGATGAAGCGGCGATCCGCAAGGGGGCCGAAGCGTTCGTCGCCGCCTACAACGCGCACGACGCGAAAGCCGTCTCGGAGTTGTTTGCACTCAAGGCCGAATTCACGGACGAGGATGGAAACCTGATCAAGGGTCGCGAGGCGATCGAAAAGGACTTCGCCGAGATGTTTGCGGAATACCCGGATTGCCGGATCGAGGTCGAGATCGACTCGATTCGCCTCCTCACGCCAAATATCGCCATTGAAGAGGGAATCGTTCGCGGCCACCCCATGCACGACCAGCCGAAAAACGTGTGCAAATACGTTGCGGTCCATGTGAAGGTCGAGGGACGGTGGCTCACGGCCTCGGTCAGCGATTACGAGGCCGAGCCCGAAGATCTCTCGGCGAGCGACAACTTGCAGGAGCTGGCGTGGATGGTTGGGGACTGGATCGATGAAAGCCCCGATTCGGTCGTGAAATCGTCGTGTCGCTGGGACGACAGCGGCAATTATCTGCTCCACGAGTTCGTCCTGGAGATCGCCGGGGGGATCTCGGCGAATGGCTCGATGCGGATCGGTTCGGATCCGCTCACCGGACAGCTCAAATCGTGGACGTTCAACGCCGATAGCGGCTATTCGGAAGGCCTCTGGACGAGGACGGGGGATGAATGGTCGGTGAAAACGCGTGGCGTGAACGGGGACGGCGAAGTCACTCTCTCCACGAATGTCTATCACCTCATCGACAATGACACGATGACCTGGCGATCGTACGACCGGGTCGTCGGCAGCGAATCGGCCGATGACGTCCCCGAATACATCATCAAGCGTCAGGCGCCGGCTCCGGAAGAGTAAGGCGGAACTGCATCGGGATTTTCATGCCGCCTTTGATCAAACATAAGCCGTCCCTCGTAAGAGATGCATTAACATGCGAACGAAACACCTGATGGCCCTGCTGCTGTCGCTGATGATGTTCACGGTTCATGACGAAACCTTCGCCCGAGGAAAAGGGGGCGGCGGAGGCGGCGGAGGTCGTCCCGGGGGAGGCGGTGGGGGTCGTCCCGGGGGAGGCGGCGGTGGGCGACCAGCGGGTGG